>VGNK01000047.1 GCA_016866055.1 Chloroflexota bacterium
CCGGCGCGCGCGAGGCCGGCCGCGACCCGGCCACGGTGCGGCTCGGCGCGATCTTTCACACGGTGCTCACCGCCGACCGCGAGCGCGCGCTCACGATCGGCCGCTCGATGGCCGCGGGCTACTACGAGTACTCGCCCAGGCTCTTCGACGCGCCCGGACTCCGCTGGGAGGGCCCGGACGTGCACGCGCTCCAGCGGCGCGTCTGGCCGGACTTCCACCACCACCCCGACCTGGTGGCGTCGGGCGGGCTCGTCTCGTTCCTCCCGGACGCCGCCGCCGACGCCTTCGCCGTCCACGGGGACGCGGACGCGGTCGCCGCGCAGATCGCGGAGGCGCTCGCCGTCGAGCCAGCGATCGAGATCGTCGTCCCGCACCCGGTGCCGGTCGAGCGCCCCAGCGAGCCGCGCCACGCCGGCCCCGACTACATCGAGGCGTTCGCGCGCGAGGTGATGCCGCGCCTCCGCGGCTCCTCGGCACGCGTCCGCGCCCGAGACGAGCGGCCGGCGTCAGCCGGCTGAGCCGCCCATGCAGCCGACTGAGCCCGCTCACGCGAGCCGCTCGCCGGAGGCGGTAGAGTGGCGCGCATGCACGTGCTCGTGATCACCGGCCTCACCCTCCCCACGATCGACGAGGGCGACGTCGAGCGCATCCGCCAGGCCGCCGGGCCCGGCTCGCGCGTGAGCGTCGCCACGAGCGCCGAGGAGGCGCTCGCCGCGGCGAGCGACGTGGAGGTCATCCTCGGCTCGATCACGCCCGCGCTCTTCCGCGCGGCGCCGAGCCTGCGCTGGGTGCACACGATCACCTCGGGCGTCGACGCGTTCCTCTTCCCGGAGATGCGCGACAGCGACGTCGTGCTCACGAGCGAGAAGGGGATCGTCGGCGAGCACCTCGCGGATCACGCGTTCGCGCTGCTGCTCGCGCTCACCCGAGGCATCGCGAAGACCGTGCGCTACGGCGACGCCGTGTGGGAGCACCGCATGGAGTTCCGGCGCTCGAACGTCGAGCTCACCGGGATGACGATGGGGATCGTCGGGCTCGGCGGGACGGGGCGCGCCGTCGCGCACCGCGCCGGCGCGTTCGGCATGCGCTGCCGGGCCGTCGACATCGACCCCGTGCACCCCACCACCGCCTGCCCGCTCGTGCAGGACATGACGCGCTTCGACGAGCTGCTCGCGGACTCCGACGTGCTCGCGATCTGCTGCCCGCTCACCGCGGAGTCGCGCGGGCTCGTCGGCAGACATGCGCTCGCGCGCATCAAGCCGGGTGCCTACATCGTGAACGTCACGCGCGGCCCGATCATCGACGACGCCGCGCTGCTCGAGGCGCTGCGGTCGGGCCGCGTCGCCGGCGCAGGGCTCGACGTCGTGCCGGACGAGCCGCTGCCCCGCGACCATCCGTTCTGGACCGCGCCGAACATCGTGATGACGCCGCACACCGCCGGGGCGAGCCAGTTCCGGGCCGGCCGCAACATCGAGCGCTTCTGCGGCAACCTGCGCCGCCTCCGCGAGGGCGCCGAGCTCGAGGGCGCGATCGACAAGCACCGGGGCTTCTGAGCGCGACCCCTCGCCGGCGGCCCGGCCCGTGCGCGTCGGCGCCGCGCTCCCCGGCAACCTGCGCGCTGACCCCGTGCCGGAGCTGCGCGCGCAGCCGCTCGGCGTCGACGTGATCGCCCGCGCACGATCCTGACGTCCCGCGCGGCGGCCGCGGCCGCGCCGGGCGAACGGCCCCTTCGGCAAGCTCATGGCGGACCGGGGTCGGCGGGCTGGGCCGCCGGCCGGTGCGGCTGCCGAGGCTCGCCCGTGCCCCCGCCTTACCGCGCCGGGCTCGCGAGCGTCACGCCCCCGTCGACGACGAGCAGCTGCCCGGTGATGTAGCGCGCCTCGTCCGAGGCGAGAAAAAGGGCCGCGTAGCCGATGTCCCAGCCCGAGCCCTCGATCTGCAGCGGCGAGGCCAGCCGGCGACGCTCGCGCAGCTCCTCGCTCATCCCGCCGCTCGCAACCATCGGCGTGTGCACCGGCCCTGGCGCGATGCAGTTCACGCGCACGCCGTCGCGCGCGTGATCGATCGCCATCGCCTGCGTGAGCGCGATCACCGCCCCCTTCGAGGTCGAGTACGCGGTGAGCCCGCGCGGCCGCAGCGCCGAGATCGAGGAGATGTTGACGATCGAGCCGCCGCCCCCACGCACCATCGCGGGGATCGCGTGACGCGAGGCGAGCATCATGCTCGTCACGTTCACGCGCATGACGCGGTCCCACTCCTCGAGGTCGAGATCGACGACGCTCCCGCGACCGCCGATGCCGACGTTGTTGTGCAGGACGTCGAGCCGGCCCCAGCGGTCCACCGCGCGCGCCGCCATCGCGGCGCAGTCCTCGGCGACCGTCACGTCCGCCTCGAACACCTCGGCCTCGCCGCCCTCCTTCTCGATCATCGCGAGCGTCTCCCGCGCGGGCCCCGCCTCGCGGTCGACGAGCAGCACGCGCGCGCCCTCGCGCGCGAAGAGCACCGCGGTGGCGCGCCCGTTCCCGATGCCCGGCGCGCGCGACCCGGCGCCCGTGACGATCGCGACCTTCCCCTCGAGCCGCGGCCGCCCGATCGGCGGCAGCCCGTGCGCCATCCCCGCGCCCCCTCCCTGCAAACCGCGGCGCGACTATATCCTCCGCGGCGGCGCCGCCCCGACGCACACACGCGGCGCGTGCGCGAGGAGGCAGGAGATGGCGAGCGACACGGCGGCCCGGCTCACGATCCCGCTGGGCGAGGCGATCTTCACCCAGCGCGCGATCCGTCGCTTCCGCCCCGACCCGATCCCCGAGGAGGATCTGCGCGCCGTGCTGCAGGCGGCGATCCGCGCCCCCAGCGGCGGCAACGCGCAGCCCTGGCACTTCCTCGTGCTGCGCGACCGCGACCTGATCGCGAAGTTCGCGCCGCTCTACCACGAGGCGTGGTGGGCGAAACGCCGCGACACCGGGATCCACGGTCCGCAGGACATCCCGAAGGAGGACCGCTCGCTGCTTGCTGCGATGCGGCTCGCCGACGAGATCGGTCAGGCGCCGGTGATCGTGCTGCTCTGCGCGATGGCCAGGGGCGCGGGCGCGATGGGCTCGGTGATCCCGGCGGCGCAGAACCTCCTGCTCGCGGCGCGCGGCCTGGGCATCGGCGGCACGATCACCACGCTGCACGCGCAGGTCGACGAGCGCGCGCACGCGCTGCTCGCGATCCCCGAGCATGTGCAGATCGTCTACTGCCTCCCGCTGGGCTACCCCCGCGGGCGCTTCGGCCCTGCGCAGCGCAAGCCGCTCGCGGAGGTGAGCTCGCTCGACCGCTGGGGCCAGCCGTTCGCGCGCTGAGGCGGGCGCTCGGGCGCGCCGGTCGCGGCGTCAGGCGATCTCGCGCGCGAAGCGCCGCACGGCCCACTCGTGCTCGCGCGTCGAGAGATCGACGATCGTCTCCCCTGCCGCGTTGGGCTCGAACCTGACGGTCACGTAGCCGCCGGCGCCCTCGAACGAGACGCCCGCCTCCGCCTGCGACGGCGTCAGCCCGAGCCCGCCCTCGCCGAAGAAGCGGCGCGCCTCGCGCAGCACCTCGACCGGGGCGCGCTTCGTGTTCACGGTGAGCCGCAGCATCACGCACCCCCTTTCGCACGAATAGGTGGCACAGGGAACCGGGGCGTCGAGACACTGTAACGCGCGCCCTCATCGCGAGTGGCGAATCGACATCGGTCATCTCGGGTTCACATGCGGCATGGGCGCGCGCTGAGGCGCGGTCGAACCCGCGCCCAACCCCCCGGCAACTCGACTCCAGACCCGGCGTGAGAAGGGGACGCGGAGTCAACGGATATCATCGGGTCTGGGGCCGTCGACGAGGCGCGGCTGAGTGCGGCGATGCACACGGCGCTCGCGCACACCGAAGATTGCCGCATAATCTCGGCATGCTCGCCTCGACGAGCTCGGGAGAGAGATGGCGAGAAGGGTGCAGGCAAGGGCCCGGCGTGGCGCGCGGCTCTCCGCGCGAGCCCGGAACAGGGAACAGGGGGGATTCGTGGCCAGATTCACTCCGCTGGATCCGAGCGAGGTCGTGCTCGGACGGGGCATCGCCGCCCGGCTGGCGCGCCAGCCCTACATCGACGCCCTGCAGAAGGGCGACGCCGGGAAGGTCGAGGTCGAGCGCGGCGAGAAGCCGACCTCGGTGAAGCGGCTGCTGCAGGAGGCCGCGAAGGAGCTCGATGTGCGCGTGCGCTCCTCCTGGGGCGACGGGAAGCAGCAGACGCTCTACTGGAAGAAGGTCCGCGCGCGCTGACGGGGTGCGTGCTCGCGGCCGGCCCCGCACCCGCGCGGTACGATGTGACCCGCAGGGCGGGGGCTGCCGATGACCTCAGAGGGACGAGCGCGCGCGACGGGCCGGGCGGCGCTCAACGCCGCGTCCGGCGCGACGAGCGCCGCGGCGATCGAGTCCGGCGCGACCTGGCGCGCGGCGACCGACGCGGTCGTCGCGGCGCTGGGCGGCCACGAGCAGGCCGACCTCGCGATCGCCTTCATCGACTCACGCTTCCGCCCGCACTACCAGGAGATCGTCGATCGGCTCACGGCGTCGCTCCGGCCCGCGCACCTGATCGGGTGCACCGGACAGGCCGTGATCGGGCCGGGCCGCGAGGCGGAGGACGCGCCCGCGGTCTCCGTGATGACGCTGCACCTCCCGGGCGCGGTGCTCACGCCGGTCGCGGTGCTTCCGGGCTCGTCCCCAGCGCGCGACCTCGACGCGCTCGCGGGCGCTGAGGCGTCGGGGCTGCTCGTTCTCGCCGATCCCTTCTCAGTGAACACGGAGCAGTTGATCGCCGCCGTGCAGGGCCGCCACCCCGAGCTCACGCTCCTCGGCGGCATGGCCTCCGCGCACGACGGCGGCCGCGGCACGGCGGTCTTCCTCGACGGGCGCGTGCACGGCGCCGGCGTCGTCATGCTCGCCATCGGCGGCGCGCTCACCCTGCGCCCGGTCGTCGCGCAGGGCGCGGAGCCGCTGGGGCGGCCGTGGACGATCACCGACAGCGACCGCAACCTCGTGAAGACGATCGGCAACCGCCCGGCGATCGACATGCTCCGCGAGACGATCGACGCGCTGGACCCGGAGACGCGCGAGCGTGCGAGCCGCAACCTGCTCGTCGGGCTCGCGATCGACGAGTACCGCGACGCCTACCGGCGCGGCGACTACCTGATCCGGAACCTGCTCGGGTATGACCAGGAGAGCGGCGCGATCGCGGTGAGCGCGAACGTGCGCATCGGGCAGACCATCCAGTTCCAGTTCCGCGACGCCGCCGCGGCGGACGAGGACCTGCGCGAGCAGCTCGCGCGCGTGCCGGGCTCGCTCGAGCCCGGCGAGCGCGTGCTCGGCGCGCTGCTCTGCACCTGCAACGGCCGCGGCGTGGGCCTCTTCGGCGAGCCGGATCACGACGCGCTCGCGATCGACGAGGTGTTCGGCGCGCTGCCGACGGCGGGGCTCTTCTGCAACGGCGAGATCGGGCCCGTCTCCGGCAAGACGTTCCTGCACGGCTTCACCGCGAGCGTCGGGCTCTTCACGACCAGGGATGGCCACGCCGGCGCGTGAGCGCCCGGCACCGGGAGAAGGGGACACGATGGCGCTGCCGCGCGAGATCGCAATGACGCCCGAGGAGCTCGACGAGATCATGACCTCGAGCTGGGTGATGCGCATCGCGACGGTCGGCCCCGGCACGCGGATCAACCTCACGCCGATGTGGTTCGGCTGGGCCGGCGGCCGCATCTACTTCCACGGACGCGGCCAGAAGATCGTGAACCTGCGTCGCAACCCGATCTGCTCGGTGATCGTGGATCGCAACGAGCGCTTCCCCGAGCTGCAGGCCGCGATGTTCCAGGGGCGCGCGATGGTGCTCGAAGACGCCGCCGCCGAGAACGTCGACCCGCACCTCGAGGAGGCGCGCTGGCAGATGGGGACGAAGTACGCCGGCGGGCACGGCGAGCCCGCGGAGCCGCGGCGCAACGACAGCACCGCCGCCGGGCGCAACCGTCGCTGGGTCGTGCTCGAGCCGCGGCACACGGTCACCTGGGACAACTTCAAGCTCGACCGCATCCGGCGGCGCTAGCGCCGCGGCCGGCTCGCGTGCGCGCGACCCCGCGCGCTACAGGATCTGGCTCAGGAAGAGCCTGGTCCGCTCCTCGCGCGGGTTCGTGAAGAAGTGCTCGACGGTCCCCTCCTCGATCAACAGTCCCTCGTCGAAGAAGAGCAGCCGGTCCGCCACCTCGCGCGCGAAGCCCATCTCGTGGGTGACGACGATCATCGTCATCCCCGAGCGCGCCAGCTCGCGCATGACGTCGAGCACCTCCTTGATCATCTCGGGGTCGAGGGCCGAGGTCGGCTCGTCGAAGAGCATGATCTTCGGGCGCATCGCGAGCGCGCGCGCGATCGCGACGCGCTGCTGCTGGCCGCCCGAGAGCTGGCCGGGGAACTTGTCGGCCTGCTCCGGGATGCCGACGCGCTCGAGCAGCTCCATCGCGAGCGCCTCGGCCTCGCGCCGCGGCAGGCGCCGCACCTTCTGCGGCGCGAGCGTGATGTTTCGCAGCGCGGTCAGGTGCGGAAAGAGGTTGAACTGCTGGAAGACCATGCCGACCTCGGAGCGGATCCGCTCGAGGTTGCGCATGTCGTCGTTCAGTTCGATCCCGTCGATCACGATGCGGCCGGCGTCGTGCTCCTCGAGCCGGTTGAGCGTGCGAATGAACGTCGACTTGCCGGAGCCAGACGGCCCCAGCACGACGACCTTCTCACCCTCGCGGATGCGGGTCGTGATCCCCCTGAGCGCCTGGAAGTCGCCGAACCACTTCTCGACGCCCTCGCAGATGATGATGTCCCTCTGCGACCCGGCGAGCTCCGCGCCGTCCGTCGTGCGTGACTCGGTCGCCATCGCGTGCCCCCTACCGCTCCCCGACGCCCAGGCTGCGCTCGAGCCGGAGGCTCAGCCGGGACATCGCGTACGCCACAACCCAGAAGACGCCGGCGGCGAAGAGCAGCACCTCGCGCTGCCGGCCGAAGAACTCGCGCTGTGAGACCGCCGCCTCCGAGCCGCCCAACCCGTCGGTGAGCCCCAGGATGGAGACGAGCGTCGTGTCCTTCCAGAGGCTGATCAGCTGGCTCACGAGCGCCGGAATCACCGCGCGCAGCGCCTGCGGCACGACGATCCGGGCGGTGATGTCGAACCCGCCGAGCCCGACCGCCTTCGCCGCCTCCACCTGCCCCGGGGCCACCGACTGCAGCCCGCCGCGCACGATCTCCGCGATGTAGGCGCCGGTGAAGAGCGAGAGCATCACCATCGCGCGCAGCACGAGGTCGATACGGTCGAGGTTGAACACCGGGGGCAGAACGTCCGGCAGCACGAACCACGCGACGAAGAGCCACGCGATCAGCGGCGCGCCGCGGACCGTCTCGATGTACGCGGTCGTCACGACGCGCACGACCGGGAGCGAGCTCGCGCGCCCGAGCGCCAGCAGCACGCCCAGCGGCAGCGCGGCCTCGATCGCGACCGTCGCGAGCAGGATGTTGAGGAGGAAGCCCCCGAGCCGCGAGGTCTGCGCCCCGCCGAACGCGACGAGCACGACGACCGCGAACGGCAGCAGCAGCGCCCACCCCGCGATCGCGGCGCGGCGCGCCCGCACCTGCGCCGCCTCGCCGCGCAGCCCGCGCTCCGCCAGCAGGTACGCGCCCCCCGCGAGCACCACCGCCACGCCGAGGCGGGCGCCGTTCGCGCCGTGCGCGAGCAGCGCGAAGACCAGCACGACCGACACCACGATCGCCGCCGCGCCGCGCGCGTTGACGCGGCCCCACAGCCCCATCGAGCCACCGGCGAGCAGCGCGAAGAGCCAGATCGGCGGCCAGATGCGCGCCTCGTGCTCCTGCGGGAAGCGCCCGAGGAAGATCAGCCGGCGGTTCTCGCGCACCACCGACCAGTCGGCCTCGATGAAGATGAACCGCACCAGCACGAACGCCACGAAGCCGATCAGCGCGAGTGTGACCAAAGTCAGCAAGGCGTTCCACGCGTTGCTGAACAGGTTCGAACGCGCCCATCGGCGCGCGCGCAGCGCAGGGGATCGCTGCACGACCACGCGCGTCACCATCAGCGACCCCCCAGCGGCACGCGCCGGTTGAGCCAGTTCATGATCGCGGAGATCAGGAAACTCATCACGAGGTAGGTCGCCATGATCGCGAGGAACACCGGCACCGCGTAGCCGGCGTTGTTCTGGATCGTCCGCCCGACGAACACGAGATCCGGGTAGGCGATCGCGACGGCGAGGCTCGAGTTCTTGGTCAGGTTCAGGTACTGGTTCGTCAGCGGCGGGATCATGATGCGGAGCGCCTGCGGGAGGATCACGAGCGTCATCCGCTCGTAGCCCCCCAGGCCGACGGCCATGGCCGCCTCGGTCTGACCGCGCGGCAGGGCTTGGATGCTCCCGCGCACGATCTCCGCGATGAACGCCCCCGTGTAGATCACGAGCGCGAGCAGCAGCGCGGAGAACTCCGGGGTCACCTGCATCCCACCCGAGATCGTCTGGATACCCGCCCCCGCGACGCCGCGCTCCGGGAGCTCCGGCCGCAGCGGGGTCCCGGCCGCGACGAACCCGACGACCGCGATCCCGAGGAAGACCGCGAGCGCGGTCGTGTTCGGGTTCGCGGGGCGGCCCGTGCGCTCCTCCGTCGCCACCCGCCAGCGGTGCGCGAGCCAGGACGCGGCCGCGGCGATCACCAGCGCGCCGAGCCACGCGACGAACGCGCCCTCCGGGTACGCCCACGGCACCGCGAGCGCGCGGTTCGACAGGAAGACGACGTCGAGCACCTCGACGCCGCGCTCGAGGTTCGGCAGCTGCAGCAGCACCGCCGTGTACCAGAAGATGATCTGGATGAGCAGCGGCGTGTTGCGGAAGATCTCGACGTAGGCGGTCGCGAGCCGCGAGACGAGCCAGTTCTTCGAGAGTCGCGCGACCCCGGCGACGATGCCGAGCAGGGTCGCGAGCGCGAGCCCCGCGAGCACGAGCCGCACCGTGTTGAAGACGCCCACCGCGTACGCGTTGAAGCGACTCTCGCTGCCGGTGTAGTCGGTCAGCCACTGGTGGCCGATCGCGAAGCCGGCCCGATCGCCCATGAAGTCGAGCCCGAGCTGGAGCCGCGTCGCGCGCGAGGCGACGTAGAGCAGCACGAGCGCGACGCCGAAGCCGAACCAGCTCTGGACGATCCACCGGCGTGTCCGCCGGCGTCGCCAGAGCGTCGACTCACGGAACGCCGTCAGCACCGCCATCGTCGGCCGGCCATCACGGAAGCGGCCCGGTCCGCGTGAGGCTGGCGCGGGGCCGGGCCGCCCTTGCGTATCCCGTTCGCCTACCGCATCGGCGGCGCGTAGATCAGACCGCCCTTTCTCCAGGACGCGTTCAGCGTCCCTTCGCGCGCGAGCCCGATCGGCGTCACGTTGCGCTGGTAGACCTCGTCGTAGTTGCCCACCTGCGCCAGCACCTTCTGCATGAAGTCGGCGCCGATGCCGAGGCCGAAGTTCGAGACCTGCCCGCCCTTGAACGGCACGCCCAGCAGGCGCGCAACGTCCGGGCTCGGCGGGTTCGACTTCATCTGCTCGAGGTTCTTGCTCGTCACGCCGAGCTCGTCGGCCGTGATCACCCCGATCGCGACCCAGTTCACGACGTTGTGCCAGTCGCTGTCGTTGTCACGCGTGACCGGCCCGAGCGGCTCCTTCGAGAACGTCTCGGCGAGGATCTTCAGCGCCACCGGACCGCCGGCGCTCGCCGGGAAGGCGCTCCGGCGCGCCGCGAGCTGCGACTTGTCCGAGGTCCAGCCGTCGCAGCGCTTCTGCGTGAATGCCTGCTCGAGCGTCTCGTTCGTCTCGAACGTGAGCGGCTTGTAGGCGATGTTGCCCGCGCGGAAGCGGTCGTCCAGGTTCAGCTCGGTGGTCGTGCCCTGCAGCACGCAGACCGTCGCGTTGCGCATGTCCTCGAGCTTGTTGATGCCCGAGTCGGCGCGCACCATCATCCCCTGGCCGTCGTAGAAGGTGACGATCGCGAAGTCGGCCTTCAGGTCCGCGTCGCGGCTCGCCGTCCAGGTCGTGTTGCGGATGAGCACGTCGATCTGGCCGGAGGCCAGCGCCTCGAAGCGCGCGGCCGCGGTCAGCTTGACGTACTCCACCTTGTTGGCGTCGCCGAACACGGCTGCGGCGACCGCCTTGCAGAAGTCGATGTCAAAGCCGGCGAATGTGCCGTCCGGCTTCAGGAAGCCGAAGCCGGGCACGGCGTCGTTCACGCCGCAGCGCACCTTGCCGCGGTCGAGCACGGCCTGGAGCGTGTTGCCGGCGGCGCTCTCCTTCTCGTCGCTGGTGCACGCCATCACCACCAGTCCGATCGCCGCGATCGTCAGCACAGCGACGCGGAACGCTCGCTGTTGCGTCAAGGGGTTCCCTCCCTGCAACTCGGGCCAGCACACGCACCTGCCGGTCGCCGGCCGTTCGTCGTCAGGGCCAGCCTACCGCATCGAATTCGCGCGGGCCTCACCCCGACGCGCGCGCCATGCTTCGTGGAGCAGCGCAGCGCACGCTTCAGGGGAACCGTGTGATCAGGAGAGGATCAGTGGCGTCACAGTCGGATGGGACCTCCAGACGCATGCTCACGCCCACGACTTCCCGCTGGGCGTGCGGAGCGCCTCCGCGGGCACGACCTCGGACAGCGTTTCCGCGATCAGCGTGCGCTGCTCACCCGCGCGCTGTTCGAGCACGCCGTGCACGCGCACGAACGCCGCCGTGCGCACCTCGTCGCGGAATCGCTCGGTGAGCTCGCGGCTGACGAGCACGTTGACGAGCCCGAACTCGTCCTCGAGCAGCAGGAAGATGATCCCCTTCGCCGTGAGCGGGCGCTGCCGGCAGACGACGAGCCCCGCGACCTCCGCGCGGCGCCCGCCCGGCAGCGAGCGCAGGTGCGCGCTGGACGCCACCGCCTCCCCGAGCGCCGGGCGCAGGAACTGCATCGGGTGGCGGTCCGGCGAGAGCGAGAGCAGCTCGTAGTCCGCGGCCATCCGCTGGTAGGCGTCGAAGTCGGGGAGCGCCACCTCGTCCTGCGCCGTCGGCAGCGCGAGGCGCAGCTGCCGCTCGCGCGGGCGGCTGAGCGTCGCCTGCGCGAGCCCATCGCTGAAGAGCCCGAGCTGCCAGATCAGCTCGCGGCGGTTCAGCCCGAACGCGTCGAACGCCCCCACCCGCACCAGGTTCGTGGTCGCGCGGCGGCTCAGCCCCGTCCGCTGCATGAAGTCGAAGAGCGAGCGGAACGGCGCCTCGCCCCGCGCCTCCTCGACGCGCGCGCCCCCGGCCTCGCCCACCCCCTCCACGTAGCCGAGTCCCACGCGCACCGCCTCCGGGCCCTCCACCGTGCACCCCGCGCGGCTCACGTTCACGTCCGGACGCCGCACCTCGATCCCATGGCGCTTCGCGTCGTTCGTGAGCACGTGCGGCGGGTAGAAGCCCATCGGCTGCTCGTTGAACAGCGCGCAGGTGAACTCGGCCGCGTAGTGGTACTTCAGCCACGTCGACTGGTACGCGAGCAGCGCGAACGCCACCCCGTGGCTCTTCGGGAAGCCGAACTCCGCGAACCCCAACAGGTTGTCGAAGACGTGCGCCGCCACCTCGCGCGGCACCCCGCGCTCGGCCGCCCCCGCGAAGAAGCGCTCGCGGTAGCGCTCCATCGCCTCGAGCGAGCGCTTGCGGCTCATCGCGCGCCGGAACTGGTCCGCCTCGCCCGCGCTGAACCCCCCCATCGCCTCCGCGACCTGCAGCACCTGCTCCTGGAAGATCACCACGCCGAGCGTCTCCTCGAGCGCCTCGCGCACGCACGGGTGCGGCACCTCCGGCACGTAGCGCGGGTTCGTGCGCTGCTGCTCGCGCCGGCGCACGTACGGGTTCACCGCGCCGCCCACGATCGGCCCCGGCCGCACGATCGACACCTGCACCGCGAGATCCTCGAGGTTGCGCGGCTGCGTGCGCGGCAACATCGCCACCTGCGCGCGCGACTCGATCTGGAAGACGCCCACGGTGTCCCCGCGGCAGATCCCGTCGTAGACCGCCTCGTCGTCGAAGTCGATCCGCGAGAGGTTGATCACGCGGCCGCGCTCGCGCGCGATCAGGTCCACCGTCTCCTCGACCGCCGAGAGCATGCCGAGCGCGAGGAAGTCGATCTTCACCATGCGCGCGTCGTCGATCGAGTCCTTGTCCCAGTGGCAGAGGTAGCGGTTGGGCCACGCCGCCGGCTGGCACGGTACGTAGTCGATCAGCGGGTCCGAGGAGATCACCATCCCGCCGACGTGCTGGGAGAGGTGGCGCGGGAAGCCCGCGAGCTGCGCGGAGAGATCGGCGAGGTCGCGCCAGGCGCGCGCGTGCACGCGATCGACGCCGTCCTCCCAGAGCACGATCTCCTCGCCGACGTGGCGCGCGCTCGCGAAGTT
The DNA here is from genome assembly GCA_016866055.1 of Chloroflexota bacterium. GTDB lineage: Bacteria > Chloroflexota > Dehalococcoidia > UBA2979 > UBA2979 > VGNK01. The sequence continues at coordinate 12,493 of VGNK01000047.1, forward strand.
GCCGCCGCGCTTCGCGAGCCGGTCGAGCTCCGCGGCCGGCAGCCCGAGCACCTTGCCAACGTCGCGCACCGCGCTGCGCAGCTGGTAGGTGGGGAAGATCGCGACGAGCGCCGCGTGTTCCTTCCCCCAGCGCTCGTAGACGCGCTCGATCAGCCGCTCGCGGATGTCGCGCGGGAAGTCCAGATCGATGTCCGGCAGCGAGTGCATCTCGTCGTTGAGGAAGCGGCCGACGAAGAGCTTCGTGCGCAGCGGGTCGATGTGCGAGAGCCCGATCAGGTAGCAGACGATCGAGGAGACCGAGGAGCCGCGCCCGCGGCCGGGCGGGAGCTCGGTGACGCTGCGCGCGGGGCTCGGCCCGCGCACCTCCCGCGCGACCTCCTCCGCGAGCGCGAAGACCTCGTGGTAGATCAGGAAGAAGCCGGCAAGGTCGTGCTTCGCGATCAGGCGCAGCTCCTGGCCGAGCCGCGCCTGGGCCTCGGCGCGCTGCGCCGGCTGGTAACGGCGCTCGAGCCGCTCGCGGCAGATGCGCTCGAGCTCCGCGAGCGGCGTGCGCCCCTCCCCCACCGGCGGCGAGGGCAGGCGGTAGCCGAGGTCCTCGGTGAGGTTGAACGCGCAGCGCCGCGCGATGCGCACGCTGTTCGCCGCCGCCTCCGGGTGGTATGCGGCGAAGCGCGCGGTCTGCTCCGCCGGCGAGCGCAGGTAGAACTCCGCGTTCGGCCGTCGCTCGCGGTGGCTCGTGTCGAGCGTCTTGCGATGGCGGATCGCGACGAGCACGTCCTGCAGCCGGTGCCGCGCGCGCTCGTGGTAGTGCACGTCGCCGGTGCCGACCACGCCGACGCCGGCGCGCTCGGCGAGCGCCACGAGCGCGCGGTTGCGCGGGCGGTCGCCGAAGACGAGGTTGTCCTGCAGCTCGACGAAGAGCTGCGCGCGCCCGTAGATCGCGATGAGCTCGCGCAGCGCCGCCTCCGCCTCCGCAAGCCGTCCCTCGGCGGCGAGCCGCGGCACGCGTCCCTCGCGGCAGCCGGTGAGCGCGATCAACCCCTCGGCGTGCGCGGCGAGCTCGGCCGCCGGCAGGCAGGGATCGAGCCGGCGCTCCTCCTTTGCCGCCGCCTCCCGTTCGCGCAGCCCGAACGCCAGGCTCGAGAGCCGGCAGAGGTTCGCGTAGCCCCGCCGCGTCTCGGCGAGCAGCGTGAGGTGCGAGCGCGTGCCGTCCGCCTCGGCGACGGTGAGCTCGAGCCCCGTGATCGGCCGCAGCCCGAACTCCTGCGCCGCCCGCGCGAACTCCATCGCCCCGAAGAGCCCGTCGTGATCGGTGAGCGCGAGCGCGCGGTGCCCCTGCGCCGCCGCCGCCGCCACCAGCTCGTCGATGCTCGAGGCGCCCTCGAGCAGCGAGTAGCTCGAGTGCGCGTGCAGCTCCACGTACGGCGCCTCGTCGAGCACCGACTCCGGCACCGGCTCCGTCGGCGAGCGCGGCGCGAGCGAGCGCGGCGTGTCGGGCGCGACGGCGGTCTCGGCCTCGGCGCGCCGCGCCTCGTAGTGCTCCCAGCTCTCCATGTAGCCGGGACGGTCGCGCCGGCTCGTGCGGGTCACGACGCGCGCCGCGCTAGTAGCGCTGCTCGTACCATCGCCCGTCCCCCTCGCCGCCCTCACCGTCTTCGCCGCCCTCGTCGTGGAAGAGCGTCAGCGCGCCGCCGCCCTCGAGGATCACGCGCACGTAGGCGCGCAGCAGCCCGCGCTCGGCGGGGTCGCGCCACCACTCGTCGGCGATGCACCAGACCTCGTCGATCTGCTCGACTGCGCGGAACTGCGGCGCCGCGCCGCGCCGCTCGCGCGCCACGGCTGCCGGCAGCCCGTGCGCGTCGAGCCGCACCAGCACC
>VGNK01000048.1 GCA_016866055.1 Chloroflexota bacterium
CGCGATCTCGAAGCCCGCGGCGCCGGCGTCGAGCGCCTCGCGGGCGCCGCGCAGCGCAGCGGTGCGCGCCTGCGCCGCGCCGGCGGCGAGCGTCACGGCGGCGGGGTCGAGGTCGAGGCGCGCGGCGAGCTCCGCGCGCAGCGCGCCCAGCGCGTCGGGGTCGGTGGCGGGTGGCGGGTCGGGCGCGTGCTGCCAGGGATGGGCGCGCACGGCGGGACCACCGTGGATCGCGAGGGGCTCGACTGGCTCCGCGGTCACCTCGCGGAATCTACGCGAGGGCCCCGGCGTGCGCAAAGCGCGTTCGCCGGGGGGTTAGCCGGCCGCGTCCCCGTAATCGCGCAGCGCGGGGACGAGGTCGCCGGGCGCCACGGACAACACGCCGGCGAGCGCAATCAGCGAGCGGAGGGGGATGTCCCGCTTGCCGTTCTCGTAGTTCGAGAGCGCGGCCTGGGTGATGCCGGAGAGCCAGGCCACGTCTGCCTGGGTCTTCCCCTGCTGAGTGCGGATCTCCCGGAGACGGGCGCCGGTGGACTGCCGGTCGTACATCGCGGGGAGCGTGGGGGCCGTCATCAAACACTCTACCTCTCGTCAACGTTGGGGGGCTCCCGTGGGCATGACGTTAGCGCGACTCCGGACGGGGCGCAATGGAGCATAGCGGTCGTGAAGTCGCGTCAGGCGTCGGCCGCGGCGGCGGGCGCGTAGAATGCCGCGTCGGGGCGCGGGGGGCCGCGATGGGGTGGGCACGGGCGCCGGGCGACCGGCGGCGGCTGCGAGTGGGCGTGGTGGGACCGGGGCGCCTCGGAAGCGCCCTCGTGGCCGCGCTCGCGGGGGCCGGGTACGCGACGCCGTCGGTGGCCGCTCGCCGCCCCGAGCGGGCTCGAGCGCTCGCCGAGGCGCTCCCGGGCATTCGGGCGCGCGCGCTCGGCGAGCTCGCGGAAGAGGTCGACCTGGTCTTCTTGACGGTCGCGGATGGGGCGATCGCGTCGGTCGCGGGCGACGTCGGGCTACGCTCCGGGCAGGCGGTCGTGCACTGCAGTGGTGCGCTCGGCCTCGAGGTGCTGCTGGCCGGCGCGCGCGAGGGAGCGGGCGTGGGTGGCTTCCACCCGCTGCAAACGTTCCCCGCGGGCGAGGAGCCGGCGCGGGCTGCGGAGCGCTTTCGCGGGATCGCCTGCGGGGTCGAGGGCGAAGGGCTGCTCGGGGAGACGCTCGAGGCGATCGCGGTGGACCTCGGCGCGACGAGCGTGCGCCCCGAGGGGGAGGATCGCGCGGCGTACCACGCGACGGCGGTGCTCGCGAGCAACGACGTCGTCGCGCTGATGCAGGCGGCGGCGAGCGCCGTCGCGTCCGCGCGAGCGCGCGCTGACCGGTCCGGTCGCGCGGGGCGACGTCGAGACCGTGCGCCGCCACCTCGCCGCGCTCGCGGCCGACCCCGCGCTGCGGGAGCTGTACCGCCGCCTCGCGGAGGCGTTGCTCGCGCTCGACCTGCGGCACGATACGGAAACCGCCGCGGCGCTGCGCCGCGCGCTCGCGGACGAAGAGCGTCGCTGAGCCGTCGCTACGTCTCCCCGCCCGGCGCCGCTCCGCCCTCGACGCGGCGCAGCGCATCGCCGAGACGCTGGACGAGTTCAGGATCGTGCGTGCGCAGATAGTCGGGCGCGAGGTTGAGCAGCATCATCGCCCACACCGCCGGTGCGTCTCCAGCATCGCGCCGTGGGTGGTCCAGCATGACCGCGTGGTCTTCGCCGAACAGCCGCACCGCTCGGAACGCCAGCGACGCTCGGAACGCCATGAGGAACTCGCGATTCGCGCGGATGCTGGAATGCACGATGCCGAGGTTGGGATCGAGGATCACCTCGCCGATCCCCGCGTCGTTCGCCGCAGCGATGCGCGGCTCGAAGTAAGCGCGGAGATCAGCGTCGGTGGGCACGCTCGGGGCCGCGGTGCGCATCGCGTACGGATCGCCGAACGGTGCATACGCGATCACGACGGCGCCCGCGCCGGCGGCGATGGCGCGCAGGAGCTCTGGCGGCAGCTCCGACCCGGTGAAGTTGAGGATGTCGGCGCCCTCGCTTGCGGCGATCGCCGCGGTGGCGGGGCTCCAGGTGTCGACCGACACCCGGAAGCCCTCGCGCTTCAGGAGGCGCAGCGCTGGGAGCAGGCGTCGCTGCTCCTCGCGTTCGGAGACGACCGGGGACTCCGCCGACGAGGAGCGGGCGCCGATCTCGATCGCCGCCGCTCCGGCGGCGCGGCCGGAAGTCGCCCGGCGCAGGAGCTCCTCGGGCGAGTGCACCACCGAATCCCGGTTGCGGGACTCGGCCGACAGGTTGATGACTGAAACAATGCGGGGCATAGTCGCTCGCAATCGTGGCCGGCGCCCGAGAGGCGACGTGGACGTCTGGACTTCGAGCGGGCTGGTGGCGCACTTCGTCCGCATCCACCAGTCGATGACGAACCGCTCGTTCGCGTTCGTGCTGGGAGCCGGCGCCTCGCGGAGTTCCTTCATCCCGACGGCTGCCGAATTGACCGCCCGCTGGCTGCGGGAGCTCCAGCAACAGAGCGATGGTGCTGCCGCAACCCATCCGCTCGCGGAGTGGACGCGGACCGCCACTCGGCATCGATGGCTCGACGTTCGAAGATCGAGCCCGATTCTACCCGGCTATACCGTGCGAGGTTCGGACGCGATGCGGAAGAGGGGTTTGCGTACCTCGAATCGCTCATGACGGGCCGGTCGCCGTCCTTCGGGTACTCGCTTCTCGCTCACATCCTCGCGTCGACGCGCCACCGCGTCGTGATCACGACGAACTTCGACAACCTCGTGAGCGACGCGCTGTTTGTCTACTCAGGCGCCACCCCGCTCGTCTGTGGGCACGAGTCACTCGTGCCCTTCGCACGAGCACACGTACGCAGGCCGCTGATCGTCAAGCTCCATCGCGATCTGCTGCTCGGCCGATCTCGGAGCCATCGCGACTCAGGCGGCTACACGACGCGTGGGTCCCCGTGTCGACCGCGCTGTTTGCGACGTTCACCCCGATCTTCATCGGCTACGGAGGAAACGACGGGGGCCTGATGGGTCTGCTCGATTCGCTCCCGGGGGCTACGTTCGCTGGGCGGCCGCTCTGGTGCGTGCACGGCGGGAGCGAACCGGACCCCCGGATCGGCGAATTGGTCGCGCGGCACCAGGGCGCGATCGTGCGCGTCGCCGGGTTCGACGAGCTGATGTTCGAACTCGGAAACCAACTCGGCATCCCGCTCGCGGACGGGCGAATCGAGCAGACGGGCAGGAAGCGGGCGCACATCTACCGCCGCGAGGTCGAGGGCCTGGTTCGCCGGACGGCGCGCCGGCCGGAGGAGGTCCGAGAGCAGAGCCTGCGGATCGCGGTCGAGGCTACGTTGCGTCGGACCGAGACGTGGTGGACCGTCGACCTCCGGCCCAGGCGGCGATCGATCAGCGGGCGAAGAGGGCCGTGTACACGGAGGCGATGGCACGGTTCGGCCAGGTTCCAGAGTTCGTCGGGCACTTCGCGAACTTCCTCTACAACGAATGCGGGGACATCGACGGGGCGGAGCGGGCGTACCGGGACGCGGTGGCGCTCGACGCGCGCAACGTCTGCAACTTGGCGAGGCTGCTGTCCGAGACGGGGCGCGGCGAGCTGGGTGAAGCGACTGCGCTGTACGAGCGTGCGCTCGCGCTGGATCGAGAGGATCCGATCCTGCACGCAAACGCCGCCGCCCACTCTCTCGCCAACGGCGACTTCGCGACGGCCGAGAGATCGCGATCGGCGGGCTCCGCACGTTCGACGATTCGCGAAGCGAGGCCGCGTTTGCGGGCGCCTCCTGGGCGGTGGCCTGCGTCGTCGAGGCTGTCTGCCTGGTGGCCACGGGAAGGAGCGCCGAACCCCCCTTGGCACGCTCAAATGGCTACTGCGCGAGGGCGTCGTGAACTGCGAGTGTTCGTTGGCCACGCTGCGCGTCGCGATTCGCGACCTGATACCCCCGGCCGAGCGCGAGCGCTACGAGTCGCCTTGCGTGGCCATTGAGGACGGCACCGAGACGGAGCTGCTCCGGGCGCAGCGTGCGTGGGCGCTACTCGAGCCCGTGCCACCGACCGTCGGCCTCGTGGCAGGGTCGGCGGACCCCACCGGCGGGCTCTCGCGATGATCCGACCAGCGTCGCAACCAGCGCCGCCTGGACGCGTCGAGCTCACGCCTGCTCCCCGGCCTGCAGCAGCGCACGTAGGTCGTGCTTCGCCTCGAGGATGTGCGTCCAGAGGTCGCCGGCGCGGTGCAGGCGCTCGTGGGCGTTCAGGATCGTGAACTCCGTCGGGTAGACCTTGCCGAGCTCGTCCCAGCGCAGCGGCATCGACACCGGCGCGCCGGGCTTCGCGCGCGGCGAGTACGGGCCGGCCAGGTTCTTGATGCGCGTGTTCTGGTTCGCGTCGAAGAAGACCTTGCCGCGGCGCTTCTCCACCGACCACTCCATCGTCACCTCGCGCGGGTGTGCGCGCAGGAGGAAGCCGCCGAACGTCTCCGCCACCCCGCGGATCGTCTCGTAGTCGTACTGCCGGAGCACGGGCACGTACACGTGCAACCCGGTCGCGCCGGATGTCTTCACGAACGAGGAGAGCCCCGCCGCGTCGAAGAACTCCTTCAGCCAGCGCGCCACCTCGCACGTCTTCTCGAAGGCGCGGCGGTTGAGCTCGGGCTCCTCGCCCTTCCCCTCCTTGCCCGAGTAGATGTACGGGTCGAGGTCGAAGAGCACGAAGTCCGGGTAGTTGAGGAGCGACCGGTGGATCTGCTCCTTCGACCCGCTGAAGTCCGCGGAGAGATGGTGGCCGTCCGGCTCCGGCTCGACCCGCGCGAGCGTCGTGTGCAGCGTGAGGTCCGCCATCTGGCCGAGCCAGACCAGCGTCGCGAGGTTGTTGACGAGCACGTATTCCTGGTCGCCCCCGCCGCTGTCGGAGTGCACCATCACCGTCCGCACGAACTCGCCCGGCAGCTTCTCGACGTGTTTCTGGTAGAAGAACGACCCGTCGATTCCGTTTGGGTAGCGGGTCATCGTGAGCGGGCGGTTGCGCAGGTGGTGGATCAGCACCGGCGCCATCCGCGCGTAATAGGCGATGAGATCGCGCTTCGTGAGCGCCCGCTGCTCACCGAACGGGGGCCACATCTCCTTGTCGAGGTTCGTCACCGAGATGCGGTGCCCCTCGACGGAGAGCGCCGTCTGCTGCTTCGACGTCTGCAGCTGCTCGATCACCGACTCGATCGCCGACGGATCGACCTCGCCCCCGCCGCCGGGCAGCGCCGGGCGCGCCGCAGGTGAGCGCGGCCCGCGGATGGAGGCCCCAGGCGAGGCCGGGAGCTCGTCCTGCCGCACGACCTCGGCGGCGCCCTTGTCGTCGCGCACGCGCAGGAAGACCGGCGCGCGCAGGCTGTGCTCCTGCGTGTAGTGGGCGTACTCGACCTCGACGACCACCACCGGCCGCACCCAGGTCACGCCGTCCCCCATCCCCGCGGGGATGCGCTCGCACGCGGGGGCGTCGGTCTCGAGCGGGCGGAGCCGCTTCAGCACGCGCGCGATCGTGCGGTCGTCGAAGCCGCTCCCCACGCGCCCTGCGTGGAGCAGCGGCCCGCCGGGCGCCTCGCGCGTGGCGATCACGAGCGCGCCGAAGCTGCTCGCACGTGACCCCTGCCCGCCCGAGTAGCCGCAGACGACGAAGTCGTCGCTCTTGCGCGACTTCACCTTCCTCCAGAGCTTCGAGCGCCGCCCGGCCTCGTAGCGGCTGTCGCGCCGCTTCGCGACGAGCCCCTCCAGCCCGATCTCCGCGGCGGCCGCGTGCGCCGCGAGCCCGTCCGCCTCGAAGTGATCGAGACGCTGGATGCGCGGCGAGGTGAGCAGCGTCATCCGCAGCACGCGCTTGCGCTCCTCGAGCGGCGTGCGTTGAAGGTCGACCCCGTCGAGGTAGAGCAGGTCGAACGCATAGAAGAGCACCGGCACGTCGTGCTCGGCCTGCTGGATCTCGACGGGGTTCGTGAGGTTCATGCGCTGCTGGAGCCGCTCGAACGACGGCATGCCCTGCGCGTTGAGTGCGACGATCTCGCCGTCGAGCACGAGCGTGTGCGCCGGCTGCCGTGCGAGCGCCTGCGCGAGCTGCGGGTACTGCGCGGTCATCTCGTTCCCGCGGCGCGAGCGCAGCGTGACCTCGCCGTCGCGCAGGAAGACGAGCGCGCGGATGCCGTCGAGCTTCGGCTCGAAGAGCCAGCGGCCGTCCGAGAACGGCTCCGACTCCGGCGTCGCGTGCATCGGCTCCAGCCCGTCGGGGAAGGGCGCTGCGACCGCGCCGGGGAGCTGCGCGTGATCCAGCGGCGCGATCGCGACGTCGCGCGGCGGCAGGCGTCCCGCCTGCAGGTCGGCGATCGTGAGCCCCGAGAGCACCGAGGCATCCTCGAGCGTGAGGTCGCGGACGACGTCCGCGGCGTCGTCGCGGTGCTTGATCATCAGCCACGAGTTCTCGGACTGCGCCGTCTTGACGAGCGCCCACGAACCCTTGAGCTTGTGGCCGCGGAAACGCACCGAGACCTTCCCCGAAGCGATCGCCTCGCGCATGCGCGCGTTCGCCTCCTCGCGGTCGTGGAAGGAGAGGGCGCCGTGCTCGTCGGGCGAGTAGGTGCCGCGGTCCCAGACGATCACCTCGCCGGCGCCGTACTCGCCCTTCGGGATCAGCCCTTCGAACGTCGAGTAGTCGTAGGGGTGGTCCTCGGTCATCACCGCGAGCCGCCTCTCGCCCGGGTCGAGCGAGGGGCCGCGCGGCACCGGCCACGACTTCATGACGCCGTCGACCTCGAGGCGGACGTCGTAATGGAGGCGTGTCGCGCGGTGCTTCTGGACGGCGAAGGTGAGCGGACCTTCGCCGGGGGCGGTCTCCGCAGGCGCGGGCTCCGGGGTGCGCTCGAAGTCCCGCATCTCGCCGTAGCGGCGAAGCGGGGCGCGCTCGGCGAGGCCCGCGGTCTCCTGCTCCGCGGCGCGGGGCTGGGCGCGTCGAGGGCGCGGCATGGGCTAGGTGAGGGCCTTGCTCTTCCTCGATCCGGCCTTCTGGTTCGCAGCGGGCCTCTTCGCGGCCTTCGCCTCGGCGCCGTCGGCGTCCTCGTCGTCCTCCGCGGCGCCGTTCGTGCCCGTGCTGCCCTTGCGCTTCTGCGCCGCCTCGATGCTCGCCCGCAGCGCCGCCATCAGGTCGACCGGCTGCGCCACCGGCGCAGGCTCCTCCGCGGCGACCACCTCGCCGCCTTCGAGCTTCACCGTGATGCGCGCCATCAGCGCGTCGCGGAACTCGTCCGTGTACTTCGTCGGATCGAACGGCTCGTGGAGCAGGTCGATCAGCGAGTGCGCCATCTTCAGCTCCTGCGCGGAGACCGAAACGCCCGAGACGTCGACGTCCGGCTCCGAGCGGATCTCGTCCGGGTAGAAGAGCGTCTCCATCACGAGCCGTCCGTCGAGCGGGCGCAGCGCGCAGAGCGACTCCCTGTTGCGGATCGAGACCTTGCCGATCGCGACGAACTGCTTCTCCTCGATCGCGCGCAGCAGCAGCGCGTACGGCTTCACGCCGGCCTCGTCCGGCTCGAGGTAGTAGCCCTTCTCGTAGTAGAGCGGGTCGATCTCGGCGGACTCGACGAACGCGCTGATGCCGATCGTGCGCTTGCTCGGGACCGGGAGCGATTCAAAGTCCTCCTCCTCAAGCACGACGTACTGGTCCTTCGCATACTCGTAGCCGCGCACGAGCTCGTCGAACGCGACCGCGCGCTCCTCCGCCGGGCACCAGCGCAGCTGCTGGATGCGCACGAGGTCGTCGCGGTGCAGCTGCCTAAAGCCGATGTCCTTGCTCTCGGTCGCGGTGTAGAGCTTTACGGGGATGGAGACCATCCCGAAGCTGATCGCGCCGCTCCAGATCGCTCGAGCCATCGCGCGACTCCCTTCGTTGGGCCGAGAGTCGAGTATAGGCGCGGGCTCCGCGGCGGCGCGCCGCGCGATGCGTTCGGGATCAGCGGCGCTGCAGCAGCGCCTCCACGAAGCGCAGTGCGGCCTGCGCCTCGCTGCGCGACTCGCTGCGGCCGAGCAGCATCGGCGCCATCGCCTCGATCACCTCGGCGAGCTCGGGATTCGCGGCGCGCAGCCGCTCGTGCGCCTCGACGGGGGAGACGCCGTCCACCCAGTAGGGGCGCAGCGCCTCGGTGACGAAGGCGCCCCCGAGCAGCTGGACGCGCTCCTCGTGTGGCAGCACCGAGACCCGCAACAGGTCGGCGAGCGCGGAGAGCACGTGATCGGCCGAGCCCTCGCGGAGCTCGTAGCGGAGGACGCGACGTCGTGGCGTCACGGCCATGGCCTGCTCCTTCGACCTACCCCGCCCCCGAGCGCCGGCCCACTCGGCGACCAATCGAACAAGCGGATGAGCAGTTCAAATGTTCGACCGCAACGGGAGCATACGACCAGCGCCAGGCGCTGGCAACGGGGGGAGCGGGGGTGGGGAGGACGCGAGTGGCAAGCCGCAGGGAATGGCGGGGAGCCGCAGGGAATGGCGGGGAGCCGCAGGGGGTGGCGGGGGAGCGGCGGAGAGCGGCGGAAAGCGGCCCGCTCGCACGGGCGCCACGCGCCGCGGGCGACGCTGGCGAGCCCTCCCGCGTCGACGTTACATAAGGAGCCTGGCCGGATTGTCCCGCAGCATCTGCACGACGTGCTCCTCGGGGAAGCCGCGCTGCACGAAGAAGGCCGCCCAGAGCGCGAGCCCCGGCCGCCGACGCCGTGATCGAGGGCCAGCCCGCCGAAGAGCCTCATCGGCGCGGCGTCGGGATCGGGCGAGGCGTGCACGTGGATATCGATCGCGCCGAGCAAGAACTTGTGCACGCGCTCCGGGATCTCGCGAAGGCGCGGCCAGTCGTTCGTCACGCAGCGCAGGATACGGGCCGCGCGCGAACGGGCGAGGCGCGCCTACCCGCCGGCGATCGCCGGGACGAGGTGGACCTCGTCGCCCTCCTCGACGCGCTCGAGCAGGTTGTTCTCGGTGACGGTCGTGTTGATCGCGACGGCGAGGTCGCCGCGGATGCGCCCGTCGTCGAGGATGAGCTCGCGGATGCCGGGGCAGCGCTCCTCGAGCGCGTCGAACACCGAGCGCAGCGTGCCGGCGGGCACCTCGACGCGCGCGCGGCCGCCGCTCATGTCGCGCATGTGCGAGGGGATGTGGACGACGACCGGCATGACCCCATTCTACGAAACGCCGCCCGCCGCTCAGCACAGCCGCGTGCCCTCGCGGTACCCGACCTCCACCAGCCGCGTCGCCGAGCGACCCGCGCGAGCTCCGCGCGCACCGGCGAGATGTCCGTCACGTCGGGCTGGTCGGGCGTGCCCGTCCAGTTGTCGTGGTCCCCGAGGATGACGGTGCGCGGGCGCAGGATCTCGACCTCGCGCGCGATGAAGTGCTCGACCGCCCCCTGGACCGGCTCGCCGTCGAGGTTGCCGCGCCCCGCCGCCGCGAGGATGGCGACGACGGGCCGCACCTCGCGCAGCACGCCGGTCCAGAATCCCATGCTGTCCCGGAAGAAGACCGTCCCCTCGGGCGTCTCGATGAGGTAGTCGAGCGCGCCGCCGTCGCTCGGGCTGACGGCGAGCCGCTCGCGCAGCGCGCGCGCCTCGCGCGCCACGTCCGGCGGGAGCCCCGTGCCGCGCGCGGGCATCGCGTTCCGCACCGCGGCGCGCTCGTCCTGCGTGAGCCCGGAGTCGCCGGTGACCACCACGCCCGGCGGCGCCGCCCGCGTCCAGATGCACGAGTGGAGGTTCGGGAAGACGCGCACCGCGACCTCGTCGTTGAGGCGGTGACGCTCGCCGCCCTGGCGACGGGAGCAGCTGGGCCGGGTTCACCCCCGCCTCGCGCATGACGCGCGCGGTCTCGTTCGACCCGACCGCGTGCGCCCGGTGCGCTTCGCGATCACGTCGGCGCCGGCGATGTGGTCGAAGTGGCTGTGGCCGATGAGCAGCGCGTCCGTCTCCGTCACATCGGCCGAGGTGAGCTCCACGTCCGGCGCCGTCGAGACGCGGTCCATGAACGTGTCGAGGAAGATCACGAGCCCGTTCACCGAGAGCCGGAACGTTGCGCAGCCGAGCCAGTCCAGTGTGACCGTCATCCGCCGCCCCCTCGCGCTCCATCCCGTCCGCCGCCGGCGCCGCGTCGCCGCGCGGCGCGATCCCTAGCAGACGAGCGGGGCGCCCGGGCCCCGCTCGTCGTCGGATCGCGCGCCGGGCCGGCGGGCCCCGCGGCTACTCGGGGAGCAGCTCCTCGAGGATCACGCGCGGCGACATCGGCGTCTTGTAGAAGCGCACGCCGATCGCGTCGTAGACCGCCTGCTGGATCGCCGGCTGCGGCGGCACGATCGGCACCTCGCCGACTCCGCGCACGCCGTACGGGTGGCCGGGGTTCGGCACCTCGACCAGCACGGTCTCGATCATCGGGAGGTCGTTCGCCACCGGCATCCGGTAGTCGAGGAAGCTCGCGTTCCGCAGCCGCCCCTCGTCGTCGTAGAAGTACTCCTCCGTCAGCGCCATGCCGATGCCCTGCGCGACGCCGCCCTGGATCTGGCCCTCGACGTACGACGGGTGGATCGCGGTGCCGACGTCCTGCACGGCCGTGTAGCGCAGGATCTCGACCTTCCCGGTGTCGCGGTCGACCTTCACGTCGACGATGTGCCCCGCGTACGCCGGGCCCGGCGTGTTCATCCGCACGGTCGCCGAGACCGCGATCATCCCACCGGTCGCCGAGAGCTTGCCTGCGAGTTCCTGGAAGCTCAGCTGCTTCCCGTCCGGGCCCGCGATCGTCCCGTCGTCGCGGTACTCGACCTTGTCGACGGCGGTCTCCCAGATGCGCGCCGCGCGCTCGCGCATGCGGTCGCGGATCTGCACGCCGAGCTCGTAGGCGGCCCAGCCGCCGGCGAACGTCGTGCGGCTGCCGCCGGTGACTGCCGTGAAGCCGACCGAGTCGGTGTCGACGACGTGCGGCTTCACGTCGTCGGAGGTGATGCCGAGCGTCTCCGCAAGCTGCATCGCGAGCGAGGCGCGCGTGCCGCCGATGTCGGTCGAGCCGAGGATGAGCGACACCTTGCCGTCGGCGTTGACGGTTGCGCTCGAGCTCGACTCCATGCCGCCGTTGAACCAGAAGCCCATCGCGACGCCGCGGCCGACGTCCTCGCCGGTGAGTTCCGAGGTGTAGTGGGGGTGGTTCTTCACCGCCTCCATCACCTCGACGGCGCCGATGCGCGGCCACGGCTGGCCGGCGGCGTTCGTCGTGCCCTCCTTCGAGGCGTTCTTCAGCCGGAGCTCCATCGGGTCCATCTCGAGTTGCTCGGCGAGCTCGTTGAGGACGGCCTCCACCGCGTACTCGGCCGCGGGGGCGCCGGGCGCGCGGTAGGCGGCGGTCTTCGGGCCGTTCACGACGACGTCGAGCCCGTCGACGACCTGGTTCGGGATGTTGTACGGGGCGAAGGCGCACTGCGCGCCGGCGCCGACCGGCGAGCCGGGGTAGGCGCCGGCCTCGTAGGCGAGGTAAGCGTGCGCGGCCGTGATCGTGCCGTCGCGCTTGGCGCCGATCTTCACGCGCGAGTAGGTCGCGGAGGTCGGCCCGGTCGCCTGGAACACCGCCTCGCGCGTCATCCAGAGCTTCACGGGGCGGCCGCTCTTGCGCGAGAGCAGCGCGGCCACCGGCTCGAGGTAGATGCCGATCTTGCCGCCGAAGCCGCCCCCGATCTCCATCGGGACGACCTTCACCCTGGTGACCGGGACCTGGCAGATCGTGGCGACCTGCTCGCGCACCGAGAACGCGCCCTGCGTCGAGGTCCAGACCGTGACCTCGCCGTCGCGGTTCCAGAACGCCGTGGCGTTCTGGGGCTCGATGTAGCCCTGGTGGAACATCGCGGTCTCGTACTCGCGCTCGATGATCACGTCGGCCTCGGCGAAGCCCTTGTCGAGGTCGCCCTTCTCGAGGCGGAGGTGCGAGGCGAGGTTCGTCGGCTTGTCGGCCGGCTTCTCGACGCCGCGGGCGCGGATCGCGGTGCGCAGCTCGGGGTGCAGGATCGGCGCGGTGTCGAGCATCGCCTCGCGCACGTCGATCACCGCGGGGAGCACCTCGTAGTCGACCTGGATCAGCGCGAGGGCGTCCTCGGCGGTGTGCTGGTCGGTGGCGGCGACGGCGGCGACGGCGTGGCCGTGGTAGAGCGCCTTATCCGAGGCGAGCAGGTTGTCGAGCAGCCAGCGCGGGTTCGCGCGGCCCTCGCCGAGGTCGAGGTCGCCCTCCTCCGCCCCCGGGAAGTCGGCGGAGGTGACCACGGCCTTCACGCCGGGGAGCGCCTCTGCCTTCGAGGCGTCGATCCTCTTGATGCGCGCGTGGGCGTGCGGGCTGCGCAGCACCGCGCCGAAGAGCATGCCCTCGTGCCGGACGTCCGCGCCGTACTCGGCGCGGCCGGTGACCTTGTCCACGCCGTCGTGGCGGATCGGGCGGCTGCCGATGACGCGGTACTGCTTCGGCTGCTCGGTGGAGACCATGGGGCGTCCTTTCGGGGGGCTAGCGTCCGTTGGACATCTCGTCGGCCGCGTTCAGCACGGCGCGGATGATCTTGTCGTAGCCGGTGCATCGGCAGAGGTTGCCGGCGAGCCAGAAGCGGGCCTCGTGCTCGGTCGGCCGCGGGTGGTGGTCGAGCAGCGCCTTCGCCGCGACCAGGAAGCCCGGCGTGCAGATGCCGCACTGCAGCGCGGCGTCCTCGAGAAAGGCCTGCTGCAACGGGTGCAGCGCCTCGGGGGTGGCGAGCCCCTCCACGGTGGTCACGGTCCCGCCCTGCACCTCCGCCGCCATCACGCAGCAGGAGTTCACGAGGCGCCCGTCCAGGATCACGGCGCAGGCGCCGCAGTTCCCGTTGTTGCAGCCCTCCTTCGCGCCCGTGAGGCCGATGCGTTCGCGGAGCGCCTCGAGCAGGCTGTCGCGCTCGTCGGCGAGGAACGTGCGCTCCTCGCCGTTGATCGTCGCGGTGATGACGATGCGGTCGGTCTTCACTCGGTTCGACAACGAATCCCCCGCTCTAGCCTTGCCCGCGCGCGCGCTCGGCGGCGCGGCGGATCATTCGCTCGGTGAGCACCTTCGAGAGGTGCCTGCGCTGCTTCACGGAGCCGCGCATGTCGTCGATCGGGCGCGCCGCGGCCTTCGCCGCGTCGCCGGCCGCCGCGATCGTCTGGTCGCTCAGCGCCTTGCCGACGAGCGCCTGCGCCGCCTCGGGGACGACGAGCGGCGTGGGCGCGACGGCGCCGATCGCGACGCGCGCGTCGCGCACCGTGTTGCGGTCGAGCCGCAGATAGACGCCCGCGTTGACGACGGCGATGTCCATCTCGTTGCGCGGGATGAAGCGCTGCCACGCGGCGCCGCTCCCCGGCTCCGGCTTCGCGAAGCGGATCGCGGTCACGAACTCGCCGACCCCGAGCACGTTGCGCCCGGGGCTCGTGCAGAACTCCGCCACCGGCACGTCGCGCTCGCCCTTCGGCCCGACGATGTGCGCGACCGCGCCGAGCGCGATCATCGCGGGGATCGAGTCCGCCGCCGGCGAGGAGTTGCAGAGGTTCCCGCCGAGGCTCGCGCGCCCCTGGATCGCGGTGCCGCCGATCACGTGCGTGGCGTCCGCCAGCGCCGGCCACGTCTTCACGATCTCGGCGTCGCCGTAGATCAGGTAGCAGGGGACAGCGGCGCCGATCGTGACGCCGTTCGCGTCGTGGCGGACGTGCATGAGCTCGGGGATGTGCTTGATGTCGACGAAGTAGTCGATCTCCCGCCGTCGCTCGCGCGCCTGTACGATCACGTCGGTGCCGCCGGCGAGCGGTCTGGCGTACTCGCCGCCCTCCTGCAGCAGCCGCACGGCCTCGGCCACCGTGGTGGCGCGCTGGTACTTCACAGGCTGCATCCGCCGTCCCCTCCCATTCAGTGCCCGCGCAGCATACGAGCGCGGCCCCCCCGGTGCACCGAGCGCCGGGCCGGTGCGAGCCGCGTGCGCGGAACGGGCCCCCCGCCGGGGGCGCCGGGCCCCATTCTGCCTGATTGCGCCCACAGTCACAAAGCACATGGGTAATCGGCGCACCAGCGGACGGCGCCGGCGCTCCGCCGCCCGCGGGCATCGCCCGCCGGCCGGCCGCGGGTCAG
>VGNK01000049.1 GCA_016866055.1 Chloroflexota bacterium
CGTGCGGCGCGTGCGCGTGACCTCGCGCGCGATCGCCTCGCCGTCGGCGTCGCGAGCGGGGGCCGCGTTCCGCAGCCGCCAGGGCGCCGCCGTGAGCCGGAACGGCGCCCCGGGGTACTCGCGGATGGGCGCGTCGCCGCGCGCCTCCTCAGGCCGCACGAAGAACCCGCGCGCTCGGAGCTGCTCGTTACCCACGAGCTCGTCGGTGGTGAGCACGGGGCCCGCAATCACGCGCAGGGTCGCGAGCGACTCGAACAGCTCCATGCGGTCGCGGTCGCGGATCGCCGCCTCGATCGGGGGTGAGAACGCCGCCCGGTTCTGGGTCACGAGCGCCTGCGTCGCGAAGCGCGGGTCGTCCGCGAGTTCCTCGAGCCCGAGCGCGAGCAGCGCGTCGCGCAGCCGCGGTCCCAGCCCGAACGTGATCGAGAGGTGCCCGTCGCGCACCTGCACGGGGAAGGTGCCGATCACGTCGATCACCTCGCGGCGCTGGAAGGGCTCGCCGTGGTACTCGCTGCGCAGCATCGCCGCGGCGAACACCGCGAGCATCGCCTCGCTCTCGGCGACGTCGACGCGCTGGCCGAGGCCGCGCCGGTCGCGCGCGACGAGCGCGCTCGCGATCGCGCCGTAGGCGGCGACGCCCGTGAGGTAGGAGGCGATGAGCCCGCTCGCCTTGAGCGGCTCGCGGTCGGCGAGGCCGTTGATCGACGCCCAGCCGGACCACGCGGCCGCGGTGAGGTCGTTGCCGGGCAGCTCGGCGCGCCCGCCGGTGCGCCCGTGCGGGGTGATCGCGGCGACGATCGCGAGCGGGTTGACCGACTCGACTCCCTCCCCGGAGAGCCCCCAGTCGGCGAGGGAGTGCGGGGGCGGGCCCTCGAGCACGACGTCGCTGCGCACGGCGAGCGCGGCGACGGCCTCGCGGTCGGCCGGGGAGTCCGCGTCGGCGCCGAGCGAGCGCTTGTTCGCGAGCACGTACTCGGCGACGAGGCTGCGGCCGTCGCCGTCGAAGGGGACGAGCCGCCGCGCGGGGTGGCCGCCGGGCCGCTCCACGATCACGACCTCGGCGCCGTAGTCGGCGAGCAGCCGCGAGCACCAGGCGCCGGAGACCGATCCGGTGAGGTCGAGGACGCGGAGGTCTTCGAGCGCCGCGCTCATCGGCGGTCAGCGGCCGCGGAAGGTCGGCTCGCGGCGCTCGAAGAAGGAGGCGCGGCCCTCGGCGGCGTCCTCCGTGCCGGCGTTGCGCGTCGAGACCCACGTCTCGTGGGCGAGCGAGTCGCGCAGGCCGTGCAGCTCGCCGTAGTCGAGCGCGGCCTTGAAGGCGCTCGCGGCGATCGTGGGGAGCGCAGCGATGCCGGCGACGTACTCCGCGGCGCGCGCGTCGAACTCGGCGAGCGGCCAGACCGCGGTGACGAGGCCCCAGTTGAGCGCCTCGGCGGCGGTGAGGTGGCGGCCGGTGAGCAGCATCTCGAGGGCGCGGCCGCGGCCGATCACGCGCGGGAGGAACCAGGAGGATCCGGCGATCATCCCGATCGCCCGGCGCACGCGGTGGTCGCCGATGTCGAGGTTGTCGGCGGCGATGCGGATGTCGCAGGCCAGCGAGAGCTCGAAGCCCGCGCCGAGCGCGTGGCCGGTGAGCAGCGCGATCACGGGCTTGGGGAGCTCGCGGATCGTCATCACGAGCTGGTGGTGCCCGGTGTGCGCGTTGTCGAGGCCGGCCGTGCGGTCCATCCCCCGCAGGTCGTCGCCGGAGCAGAACGCGCGGGTGCCGGCGCCGCGCAGGGTGACGGCGCGCACCTCCCGGCGTGGGGCGACGTCCTGCAGGAGCGCGAGCAACTCGCGGATGAGCGGGAACGTCAGCGCGTTGTGGTGCTCGGGGCGGTTCAGCGTGATCGCGAGGACGCCCGCGTCCGTGACCTCCCAGATGGTGTGGGTCCACTCGCGCTCCTCGGGCCGTGGGAGCGAGGCCTGGGGCCGGGGTGGGGTGCGGCCGGACGGGCTGGCGGGCGGCGTGGTCATGGCGATCTCCCCGGGTCGGCACTGATCGGGCGGATGATAGCGAGGGGCGCGGGCGGGGGCGGGGCCGCGCGCGGAGGTCGCGCGCGGCGGGCGGCGGGCCGTCAGGGTTGCGCGCGCGACCCGTACCCGTCGTTCGTCTCAATCAGGCGCACGCGCAACCCGCAGACGTCCGGGGGGGTCGATCTCGATGCCCGCGCCGGCCTCGACGAAGCCGCGCCCCGCCGCGGCCAGACGTGGCCGGGCGAGCGCGAGATCCGCGCTTCTCAGCGTCAGGCCTCGAAGCCGGTTCACCGTGAGCCTCGGGGCCGGTCATCGGAGGGACGGTGACGTGCCGCGCGAGTCCGCGCCGGCAGCGGCTCAGGCGCCGGCGAGCGCGGCCTGGATGAAGACGAGCAGCAGGATCGCGACCATCGGGGTGATGTCGACCATCCCGATCATCGGGATCACGCGGCGCAGCGGGTCGAGCACGGGCTCGGTGATCGCGTTGAGCACCCGGAAGATCGGGCCGTTGCGGTCGATCGGGAACCAGCTCAGGATCGCGCGCGCGAAGATCGCGAAGATCAGGATCTGGATCAGGAGCTGGACGATCGCGACGAGTTCGGTCATGCGCGCGGGCCCCTGCCGTTACTCTCCCAGCTCGACGGCTCGAAGATACGCTGCCTCGATCGCCTCGTCGATGGCGGCGCGCATCCCGGCCGCCTCGAGCTCGGCGAGCGCGGCGGCGGTCGTGCCGCCGGGCGAGGTGACCGCATTGCGCAGCTCGGCGGGGTGGCGGCCGCTCTCCATCGCGTAGCGTGCGGCGCCCGCGACGGTGGCGAGCACGAGCGACTGCGCGTCGTCGCGCTTCATTCCCATGCGCACCGCGGAGTCGATCATCGCCTCGATCACGAGGTAGACGTACGCGGGCCCCGAGCCGTGGAGTGCCGTGGCGAGGTCGACGGAGTCGTCGTCCGAGACCTCGACGACCGCGGTGGCGACCGCGTCGAGCAGGCGCCGCACGAGGTCGAGCTGGTGCGTCGCGACCTCCGGGGCGGCGAGGAAGACGGCGGCGCCCTCGCCGATGGCGGCGGGGAGGTTGGGCATCACCCGCACGCTCGCGCGGTGCCCGGTCGCGCGGCGCACGTCCTCGAGGCGCACGCCCGCCGCGATCGAGACGATCACCGCGCCCGGAGCGAACTTCCCCTGCAGCCCGCGCGCGACCGCGGGGAGGTCCTGCGGCTTCACGGCGAAGAGCACGACCTCGGCGCCGATGCACGCGCTCTCGGCGTCGTCGGTGACGCGCACGGCGTGCTCCTGCTTGAGCTGCGCGCGCTTCGCCTCGACCAGCTCCGCGACCGCCACCTCGCCGGGCGCGGCGAGCTTTGCGCGCAGGATGCCGCGCAGGAACGCCTCGCCCATGAAGCCGCCGCCGATGATCGCGATCCGCATCGTCGCCGCTCCCTGCCCTGGTGTCGTCCGCGTCGTGCCCGCCGGCCGTCCGCGATCGCCCGCCGGGACGGCCCTCCCGGCGCGCGGCTCAGCCGCGACGCTCGCCGAAGATGGCGCGACCGACGCGAACGATCGTGGCGCCTTCCTCGACCGCGACCTCGAAGTCGTCGGTCATCCCCATCGAGAGCCCCGCGAGCCCGTGCGCCCCGGCGAGCGCCCGCAGCTCTCGGAAGACCGGGCGAGCGCGCTCCGGGTCATCCACGAGCGGCGCAACCGCCATGAGCCCGACCACGTCGAGTGCGGGGCTCGCCGCGGCGGCGCGCAGGAGCGCCGCGAGGTCCGCGGGGGCGACGCCGTGCTTCTGCGCCTCGCCGGACACGTTCACCTCAAGGTAGCAACGCAGTCGGGATGGCGCACCGGCGGGGGCGAGCGCCGGCAGGCGGCGCTCGATCTCCGCGACGAGCGCCGGCGAGTCGAGCGAGTGCAGCGCGTGCACGTGCGGCAGCACGTCGCGCGCCTTGTTGCGCTGGAGGTGGCCGATGAAGTGCCAGCGCGGCCCGAGGCCGGCGGCCGCCGCGGCCTCGGCCTTCGGCACGAGCTCCTGGGCGCGGTTCTCGCCGAGGTCGACGAGGCCGGCGTCGAGCGCCTCGCGCACGACCTCGAGCGGGTGAATCTTCGTGACGCCGACGAGCGTGACGCCGGCGGGGTCCCGGCCGGCGCGCGCGCAGGCCTCCGCGATGCGCGCGCGCACCGCCTCCAGGCGCGAGGCGACGGCGGTCGTGGAGGTCATGCGTCAAGGGTACCGCCGATCCCTCGGCGGGCGCGCGCGAGGGCGCTCCGACAGGTTCACGGGTGCGCGTCGCCGGGGCGCGAGCGCGCCCCTTGACGGGCTCGGGGCGAACGGACGGGGGTGGCGCGGGCGTGAGCGGCGCCCTTTGACGGGCTCGGGGCGAACGGACGAGGGTGGGCGCCGTCGGGGCCGCGTGGCCTGCCCCGCCCTCCGCCTCCTAGAAGTCCGAGAGCTCCTTGCGCATGAGGCGCACGGTGCCGCCCTGTGGCGCCGGCTGCTCGATGCCCGTGGGCGCGTAGCCGTGGCGCAGGTAGACGCGCTGCGCGCGCGCGTTGTCCGCTTCCACCCAGAGCTCGGCCGCGGTCGCGCCGTAGCGCATCGCGTGGCGCTCGGCGGCGTCGAGCAGGGCGTCCGCCCACCCGGCGCCGCGCAGGTCCTCGTCGACCCACATCGCGCCGATGAACGCGTCGTGCGGCGGGTCCTCGTTGACGCGCACGAATGCCGTCCCGGCGAGCGTGCCGTTGCCGCGGTCGAGCACGAAGCTCGCGACGCCCATCGCCTCCGCGGCGCGCTCGGCGCGCTCGATCCAGAACGCATCGGGCTGCGCGGCCTCCTCCGCGTACGAGGTCGCGAACGCCTGCGGCGCGAGGCGCAGCGCGCGCAGCCGCACCTCGCGATAGGCGAGTCCCTCCTCGGCCCGGAGCGCTCGGATCTCCACGCGCCTCTCCACGGGGCGTCCGCGGGAGCCCGGCGTCGCGCGCCTGCGTCAGCGCGTGGACGGCGTCAGCAGACCCCGCAGAGCTTGCAGCCCACCTCGGGCGGCGGGCACGGGATCGTCGCCTTCACCCGCCGGTGCTTGTCCATCTCGCGGAGCAGGAAGCGCTCCGTCATCCCGACGTCGACGATGTGCCAGGGCGGCGACTCGCCCTCCCAGGGGAGCGGGCCGTCGAGCCCGTGCTCCCGGATCGCGCGCTTGTAGGCGCCGAGCGAGTTCTCCTCCATCGAGGCGAGCATCGGCGCGAGGCGCGCGTCGGCGCGCGAGAGGACGTCGTCCACGCGCGCCATCCACGGTGAGTCGCTGCGGAACTCGATCCCGGGCTTGAGGTGCTGCTTGAGGATGCCCTGGCGGCGCTTGACGGTCTCGATCTCCGCCTGCACCTCGTACTGGTACGCCGTCCACGGCTTCGGCACGGTCGGCGAGACCGCCATCACCAGGCGCGTCCCCCGGCGGGCGGCGTCGAGCCGCTCCTTGATGCGGTTGCCGAGGGCCGCCATCGAGTAGACGTCGTCGTCCTCCTCCTCGGGGAGGCCGACCATGAAGTAGAGCTTGAAGCGGCGCGCGCCGGAGCGACCGACGAGGTCGGCGCCGCGCAGGATCTGGTCCTCGTCGACGCCCTTGTTGATCGCGAGCCGCATGCGCTCGGAGCCGGCCTCGGGGGCGACCGTGACGGTCTTCGTGCCGCCCTCGGCGAGCGCGGCGAGCACCGCGGGGTCGAGGTTGTCGACGCGCAGCGAGGAGATCGAGATCTTCGCGCCGGCCGCGCTCGCGCGCACCGCGAGCTCGCTGAGCTCGGGGTGATCGGCGACCGCGGCCCCGAGCAGGCCGACCTTCGGCGTGTGCTGCAGCGCGTGCTCGATCACGCCCATCAGTTCGTCGACGGGGCGGTAGCGCGGCGGCCGGAAGACGTAACCGGCGATGCAGAAGCGGCAGCCGCGACCGCAGCCGCGCGCGCACTCGATGAGCGTCATGTCGGACAGCTCGGTCTCCTCCGTGAGGATCGTCGAGTACGCCTGCGTGCCGGCGAGGTCGTGCACGTACTGGCGCTCGACGGCGCCGCGCACCGGCGGGCGCGTGGGGACGTAGAGGCCGGGGATTGCGGAGAGCGTGTCGAGCAGCTCGTCGCGCGATCCGTAGAGGCCGTCGCGCCAGGCCGCGACGAGCGACGGGATGATGACCTCGCCCTCGCCGATCACGGCGACGTCGAGGAACGGCGCGACGCCCGCGGGGTTCGTGAGCATGCACGCGCCGCCGGCGATCACGAGCGGGTGGCGCTCGTCGCGCTCCTCAGCGTAGAGCGGGATGCCGGCGGCCTTCAGGCACTGCACCATGTGGAAGTAGTCGAACTCGTAGGAGAGCGTGAAGGCGAGCACCGCGAAGTCTCCGAGCGGGCGCTGCGACTCCATCGAGACGACCGGCGCCGGGTGGCGATCGCCGGGGCCGGGCGGGTCGTAGAAGGCGCGCTCGCAGACGAGGTCGGGGTAGGCGTTGAAGAGCGAGTAGACCGTCTGGAGCGCGAGGTTCGACATCCCGATGTAGTAGGAGTTCGGGTAGACGATCGCGATCGGGACGCGACCGCCCCACTCCTTCGTGGTGGCCCCGCGCTCGCGGCTGAGGCGCGTGCGCGCGATCTCGCGCGCGTCGTGGGTCCGGGTCGGCGTCATGACGGATCAGTCTAGGCGGCGGCGCGGTGAGGCGCTCGTCGATCGCGTGCGGCCTGGGGGGCGTGGCGCAGTCAGCGGGGCCCGAGCAGGCGGTGCTCCTCCTCCTCGTGCAGCTTCCGATCGCGGCGCGCGAGCAGGTAGACGCCGAGGCCGATCACCGAGAGCGGGAGCAGCGCGAGCGCCGGGTGCTGGAAGAAGAGGACGAGGGTGAGCGCGAGCAGGAGCATCGCGCCGGCCAGGATCCCGAGCACCGGCGCAAGCGCGAGGAAGACGACATTGATCATCATGAGGGCCTCGGCCCAGGTGCCGGTGGGGTCCTGCTCGGGCGGGCGGTATCCGTACATGGCTCCAGTGTAGCGTCGCCCGCGCGCCTCGCCGGCCGGCGGGCTGCGGGATCCCGCGGGCGCCCGCGCGGTCGGGTGGTAGCATGCCGCCGCGTCGAGAGGGGCCTGCGCCGATGACGACCGCGCCGGGGACGGTCCCCGCCGAGTTCAACCTCTTCCTCGCCGAGCCGCGCAACGCAATCCTCGCGGTCGCGCGCGCCGACGGCCGGCCGCCGCACGCGACGCCCGTCTGGTTCATCTACGAGGACGGCCGTTTCCGCGTCTCGATCACGCGCACGCGGCTGAAGTACCGCCTCATCGAGCGGCGGCCGGCGGTCTCGCTGATGGTCGACGATCCGGCGCGCTTCCGCACGGTGATCGCCGAGGGCACGGCGACCTTCAGCGACTCCGACGCCGAGCTCCTGCGGCTCGCGCGCCAGCTGCACGCCAAGCACCGCGGCCGCGCGCCCCAGCCGCCGGACGCGGAGCTGTTGCGCGGGCTGCGCGCCGAGCAGCGCGTCGTGCTCACGCTCGTCCCCGAGCGCGTGATGTGCTGGAGCCGCTGATGCCCTCGGCGGCGCTCGGCATCGGCGACGCGAGCGTGGTGATCGCGCAGGAGATCCTGATGCCGACCTCCGCGCGCTGGCTCTTCCCCGACGAGGCAGAGCCGTTCGCGATCCTCGAGCGCGCGCGGCCCTGGCTCGAGCCCCACTTCGTCAACGAGCGCGGGCACCTCCTCCAGAGCATCCACACCTACGTCGTGCGCACGCGAGACCTGCTCGTCGTGATCGACACGGGCGTGGGCAATGACAAGGACCGTTCGGGAGGCAACCTCGAGGGCTGGCACATGCGCAGCGGCCCCTTCCTCGAGGAGCTGCGCGCGGCGGGCGCCGACCCGGAGTGGGTCGACGTGGTGGTGAACACGCACATGCACGGCGATCACGTTGGGTGGAACGCGCGGCTCGTCGACGGTCGCTGGGTGCCGACGTTCCCGCGCGCGCGGTACCTCTTCGTGCGTCCCGAGTGGGAGCACTGGCAGCGCGAGGCGGAGCGCACGGAAGCGGTGCGCCGCCTCGTGGACGACAGCCTGCAGCCGGTGGTCGACGCCGGCCGCGCGGAGGTGGTGCCCGCGGATCTGCGGATCAGCGACGAGCTCTGGCTCGAGCCCAGCCACGGGCACTCGCCGGGCCACGTGAACGTGCGCCTCTCGTCGCGCGGGGTCGACGCGGTGTTTGTCGGCGACGCGCTGCACAGCCCGATCCAGTGCGCGGTGCCGGACGTGCGCCCGACGTTCGACCGGCCGGAGAGCGCGACGCAGGCGCGCGCCACGCGCGGCGCGATCCTCGAGCAGTGCGCGGGGAGCGGGATGCTGATGCTGGGGGCGCACTTCACCCCGCCCGCGGCGGGCCGGGTGCGGCGCGAGGGCGAGGCGTTCCGCTTCGAGGCGGCGCTCTAGCGGGGGCCCAACGTGGGTGCGGCGGGCGCGCCGGGCGGGGCCGATGGCGCGGGCCCGGGCGAGGCCGCCGACACGGGCGCTCCGAGCAGGCCGTGCATGAGATCCTCGACGTGGCCGTCGCGCGTTGCCCGGTGGCGGAGCGGTTGCGACTGGTCGACCTCGTCGGAGTTGCGCCGGCCGATCCGCGTGGTCCTCAGGTAGCCGGCGTCGCGCAGGATGCGCGCGGCGGCGCGCTCCGTGATCCCGCCGCCGTCGCCGACCTGTCGCTCGGTGGAGTTCGGGTTGCGGGCGACGAACAGCCGGACGGCGCCGTGGTTCGTGAGCAGGGCCCAACGTGTGTTCGGGCGGGAGGTGGGAGCGTCTGCGGTCTGGTGGGGTTCGACAATCACGGGCAAACCCTCTTGCGCTTTTCCTGAAATCTGGGACGCACGTGGCCGCGTCGTCCATGTATGCGGCGTCGCCTGTGCATCTCGGGCGACGGAATCGAGTCACTTCGGCGCGCGCGCGGCCCGGAGTCAGCGCAGGGTCGCCGCAGCCGCCCGGCGCCGGTCGTGGGCGGCCCGCGCGGGGCGTCGGGGTGGCCGCGGCCTCCGGCGAGCGGGTACCTGCCGGAGGTGCGCGGTGCGGGTCGATGCGAGGGAGGCGAAGGTGCCGCGAGCGGTCGCCAACGAGATCGACACGCACTACGAGGAGCATGGGCGGGCGGTAGCGGCGCCCGTGCTCTTCATCCGCGCCGGTCGCGTACGGGCGCGACCTGCTCGCCGGCATCCCGCACGGGGAGTTCCACGAGATCGACGGGGCCGGGCACGGCATCACCGCGAACGCCGAGGCGCAGCGGCTGCTGCGCGCGTGCGTCGTGAAGGTCGCCGCAGCCTGAGCGTGCGCGCGTGCTAACCGCACTTCGTGTAGCCGCACGCGCGGCAGGTCAGGCACCGCTCCATGTAGTCGAGCTGCTGCCCGCAGTCGGGGCAGGTGAGCCCGGAGGCGACGGCCGGTGACGGGGCCTGCGCGCCCGCGTCGCCGTCCGGCTCCGCGCCCTCGACGAAGTGCTGGCGCAGCCAGCGGAAGACGTAGTCGAGGATGCTCGTCGCGAACGGGATCTGCGGGTTCGCAGTGACGCCGTAGGGCTCGAAGCGCGTGTGCTCGAGCTTGGCCGCGAGCTTCTCGAGGCTCACGCCGTACTGCAGCGAGATCGAGGTGAGCAGCGCGACGGCGTCGGTGAGCCCGGAGACCGTCGAGCCCTCCTTCGCCATCTTGATGAAGACCTCGCCGACGGTGCCGTCCTCGAAGAGGCCGGCGGTGATGTAGCCCTCCTGCTCGCCCACGCGGAACTTGTGGGTGATCGAGCGGCGCTCGTCCGGGAGGTGGCGGCGGTAGGGCTCGGCGAGGTGGCCGGCCGCGCCGGCTTCCTGGGTGACGCCGTGCGCGAGCACCTGCACGGCGCGCGAGCCGTCGCGGTAGACGGTGACGCCCTTGCAGCCGAGGCGGTGCGCGAGCGCGTAGACGTGGCGGACCTCGTCCACGGTGGCGGTGCGCGGGAGGTTCACGGTCTTCGAGACCGCGAGGTCGGTGTGGGCCTGGAAGGCGGCCTGCACGCGCACATGCCACGCCGGCGAGACCTCGTGCGCGGTCGCGAAGCGGCGGCGGAGGGCTTCCGGGACGTCCGGGCGGTCGCGCACGAGGGCGCCGTGGGCGAGCGCTTCGAAGAGCGCGTCGAGCTCGCGCTCCGGGGCGAACGCGGCGGCGCGCGCGGCGGCGCGGAAGGCCTCGCTCACCTCGGGGAGCAGCGTGCCGTCGCCCATCCGCCGGTAGTGGGCCAGCGAGAAGAGCGGCTCGATGCCCGATGAGGCGCCCGCGATGATCGCGATCGTCCCCGTGGGCGCGATGCACGTGCGCGTCGCGTTGCGGTAGCGGGGGCCGCCCGGCGCGTAGACGGAGCGCTCCCAGTTCGGGAAGACGCCCTTCTCCTCGCCGAGCGCGGCGGAGGCGGCGTCCGCCGTCTCGCCGATCTCGGCGGCGAGGCGGGTGGCGAGCGCGAGGGCCTCGTCGCTCTCGTAGGGGATGCCGGCCGCGATCAGCAGGTCGGCGAAGCCCATGACGCCGAGGCCGATCTTGCGGTTGCCGCGCACCGCCTCGGTGATCTCCGGGACGGGAAAGGTGTTCGCCTCGACGACGTCGTCGAGGAAGCGCACGGCGGTGCGCGCGGTCTCGCGCAGGGCCGGCCAGTCCACGTCGCCGGCGCGCTCGTCCCAGAAGCGCGCGACGTTGATTGAGCCGAGCGTGCAGGCCTCCCAGGGAAGTAGCGGCACCTCGCCGCAGGGGTTCGTCGCCTCGATCGCGCCGAGCGCCGGGGTGGGGTTGTGGCGGTTGATCGCGTCGAGGAAGACCAGCCCGGGATCGCCGGTCGCCCAGGCGGAGCGCGTGATCTCGTCCAGCAGCTCGCGCGCGTTCGCCCGCCCGCGCGGCGCGCCGTCGCGGGGGTCGCGCAGCGTGATCTCCTCGCCGCGCTCGGCCGCCGCCATGAACGCGTCCGTGACCGCGATCGAGAGGTTGAAGCGCTGCGCGTTGACGCCGTCGTCCTTCGCGTGGATGAACTCGCGCACGTCCGGGTGGTCGACGCGCAGGATGCCCATGTTGGCGCCCTCGCGCTTCCCGCCCTGGGTGACGAGCCGCGAGACGTCGTCGTAGTGGCGCAGCACCGAGACCGGCCCGCAGGCCGAGCCGTGCGTCGAGGCGATCGGCTCCCCGCGCCCGCGCAGACGCGAGAACGAGAAGCCCGTGCCGCCCCCGAACTTCTGCACCATCGCAGTGGCCTGCGCCGTCGACATGATCGACTCGAGCGTGTCCTCCACGGGAAGCACGAAGCACGCCGCGAGCGTGCCGCGGCCGGTGCCGGCGTTCATCAGCGTGGGCGAGTTCGGGAGGAAACGCAGCGCCGCCATCTCGTCGTAGAAACGCTGCGCCCAGCGGCGCCGCGCCTGCGGCGACGGCTCGGAGTCGGCGATCGCGCCGGCGACGCGCGCGACGAGCTGTTCGGGGCTCTCGACGACTGCGCCCGCGGCGTCCTTCAGCAGGTAGCGGCGCTCGAGCACGGTGCGCGCGTTCGCGGTGAGCTCGACCGGCGTGAGGCGGATCTCGTCCTTCGTGACCATCGCCGGATCCTCGGGGGGGTGCGCTGCGCGGTGAGCGCGCAGGCTAACAGAACGGATGTTCAGATCACCAGCCCCCGCCGCGGCGGCGTCACGATCCATCGTAGCGGGTCCACTGAGGCGAAGCGGCCGGTCGCGTCGCGGCGAGCGGCCGGCGTCAGCCGGCTGAGCCGGGACGACAGGCGACTCAGCCCGCTCACGCGGGCCGCTCGCCGGGGAGAGGAGGTGCCGCTCGCGCGGATCCGCCGGCTGTTCCGCGCGCCGCGCGGGGCCGCGCGCTACACGGGCTGGAAGAGCCGCCCGACGATCGGGATCGGCAGGCGCTCCTCCAAGTCCGCCTCCCCGGCATGGGTGCCCGCGTCCTCGGCGGGCGGGGCGGGCCGCCGCGGCGCGAGCATCTCGGTGAGTTCGTCGCGGAAAAGCGGCGCCTGCTCGGGCGGGGCCAGCTGAGGGCTGAGCGCGATGCGCTGCAGCTCCTCGAGCATCTGCTCGAGCGAGACGAACTGGTGGTAGACGGAGGCGAAGCGGATATAGGCGATCGGGTCGAGCGGCTTCAGCCGCGAGATCGCCATCTCGCCGATCACGCGACTCGGCACCTCGCTGCGGCCGGCGGCCATGAGGTGCTGCTCGATGTCCTCGACGATCGCCTCGATCGCGCCCGTTGGCAGCGCGCGCTTGCGCGCGGCGACGCGCAGCCCGTTGAGCAGCTTCTCGCGCTGGAACTCCTCGCGGCGGCCGTCCTTCTTCACCACCATCACGACCGCGCGCTGGACCTGCTCGTAGGTCGTGAAGCGCTCTTCGCACTCCGTGCAATGACGCCGGCGGCGGATGCCGCCGTCCGTCGCGCGGGAGTCCAGGACCTTCGTTGCGCTGCGGCTGCAGAACGGGCACTTCATGAGAGAGCACATCCTCGAGGGGAGCGGTCGGTGGTGGGCGCCCGGAGGGCCGGGCACAGGGCGGAGTAGACCACGCGCGCCCGGCCCGGACCTACCCCGCTGTGCACACCCTTGTTCCCCAGTTGTCCACGACGGGGAGACGCCGCGTGGATCGGCCGGCGCCGCCACACGCAGAGGGGGCGGTCCCGGGACCGCCCCCTCTGCGTGTGGCGGCGCCGGCCCACGCCTCAGCGCGTCGGGAAGGTCCGTCGCAGGAACGTCGGCAGGTCCGCCTCCGTGAGCGGGTCCTGCGTGAGGTCGCCCCGGATCTCGCCGAGCTTGATCGGCTTCGGCTCGTCACGGCCGTCGAGCACCTGCCGGATGTTCATCCGCGGGGCGGTGCTGAACCCGGTCGCGATGACCGTGATGCGGACCTCGTCGCTCAGCCCCTCGTCGAGGCTCGTCCCGAAGATGATCTCCGCCTCGGGGTCGACGACCTCCGCGATCACGCGGGCGGCCTGGTCGAGCTCGCGCAGCCCGAGGCTCTTCGGCCCCGTGACGTTGAAGAGCACGCCCGTCGCGCCCGTGATGTCGACCTCGAGCAGGGGGCTCGCGATCGCGTGGCGGGCGGCCTCGACGGCCCGGTGCTCGCCCCGGCCGACGCCGATCGCCATCAGCGCCGGGCCGGCGTCGGTCATGATCTTGCGCACGTCGGCGAAGTCGAGGTTGACCATCCCGGGCACCGTGATCAGCTCGCTGATCCCCTGGATGCCCTGGCGCAGAACGTCGTCCGCCATCTTGAACGCGTCCTCGATCGAGATGTCGTTCTCGCCGATCTGGAGGAGCCGGTCGTTCGGGATGATGATGAGCGTGTCGACCTTTTCCTGGAGGTCGCGCACGCCCTCCTCGGCCTGCTGGCGGCGCTTCGAGCCCTCGAAGGTGAACGGCCTCGTGACGACGCCGATCGTGAGGGCGCCGAGCTCCCGCGCCACCTCGGCGACGATCGGGGCGGCGCCGGTGCCGGTGCCGCCGCCGAGGCAGGCGGTGACGAAGACCATCTCGGCGCCCTGCAGCGCCTCCGCGACGGCCTCGCGCGACTCCTCCGCCGCGCGCTGACCGCGCAGCGGGTCGCTCCCGGCGCCGAGCCCGCGGGTGAGCCGGTCGCCGATGCGGACCTTCAGCTCCGCGCGGCAGTGCTCGAGGGCCTGCATGTCGGTGTTCACCGCGACGTACTGCACGCCCGGGAGCCGCGCGCTGATCATGCGGTTGACGGCGTTGGACCCGCCGCCGCCCACGCCCACGACCTTGATCGGGGGCAGGCCATCGAAATCGTGGACCATGGTGGCACTCTCCATCCTCGCCGGCCCGCTCGTGCCGGCCGTCCTCCTGCCAGCGGCCGCCGTCGACGCGACCGGTCCTGATCGCTCGGTCCGCGTCGCCCGCGGCGCACTGCGTTCCGCGTGAGTGGCCCCCGCCGTCTCCGCGTCTCGTCCGCGTTCGTGTCGTGCCGGTCGCGCGTCGGGCTGCGCGCGCCGCTCCGGCGGCGCCTCCATGTCGTCGTCCACGCGCGCGCTCGCCTCCGGCCGCGGCGCGTGCGGGAGCGGCGCGTCGTACTCGGAGGCGCTCCCCCCGGCCGGCGGCGCCTCGGCGGAGAGGTCGAGCGGCGCGCGCGGGGGCAACACCGCGGCC
>VGNK01000050.1 GCA_016866055.1 Chloroflexota bacterium
GCAGCGGCGCCCAGCGCGGCGCCGCCGGCGGCACGCTTCCGGGGCACCCCGCCACGGACCCAGTGCGCACCGACGGCCCGATCCTGCCCGAGCGCGCGTCCGCTCCCGCCGCCACCACCGTGCTCCGCGTTCGCGGTCCCGAGACCGGCCTCCCGCCCGACCTCGGCGTGCGGCGCTCGGGGTTCAGCACCTTCGAGGCGCTCGGCCCCTCCGACCGGCTCCCCGAGGGCGCGACGCTGCGCGCGGGGCCGGACACCTTCGCGCAGCTTGCCGTGGGCGGCTCGACGCTCGAGGTGACGGGCGACGCCGAGCGCGGGACGCTCGTCACCGCGCTCGGCGAGGTCGTTCCCGTGACCGCGAGCGACCCCCTCTGGGCGCGCCGCCCGCGGCCCACCACGGAGCCCCCCGTCCCCAGGATCGAGGTCGAGGGCGGTGGGCTGACGCGGTCTGGCAGGCGGTGACGGGGGTGTTCCGGAGGATGTGGCTCACGGTCACCGCGCCGGTGCGGGCCGGCGTCCAGGCCGGGGTCGACCTCGCGATCTACCTGCGCTCCGCGGACGGCGAGGGCGCCGGCGCGCTGCAGAGCATGACGCGCGCCGAGCCGGGGTCGCAGGTGGTGATCCGGCCCGGCGAGCGCGGCAACGACATCTACGTCACCGGGAAGGTCACGACGACCTCGCCCCCGCCGCAGCCCGCCGTGCCGCTCGGCGACGCGCAGCTCGAGGCGATGTACGCGGCGGCGTTCGGGTACCGCCCCCGCTAGCACACGCCGAACGCCGACATCGAGCATCGCGAGACGGCGTTCACCCTCGACTACGCCTCCGAGGGCGGGGTGGAGCTCACGACGGTGACCGTCACCGAGGGCGCGGTGCTGCTGCGCGACATCGTCACGCGCTCCGAGCGCGTCGTGCGGGCGGGCGAGACCGAGCGGGTCCGCAGCGCCGGGAGCGCCGCCGCGGGCCCGGCCGCCGGCACGCCCGCCGCGCCGGGAGCGGTCGCCACCGCCGCGGCGCCGGCCGCGGGCGCCGGCCGCCCCGCCGCCGAGACGGGATCCTCCGGCGCGCTGCCGACCGCCGCCGTGGCGGGCGTGCTCGTCCTCGCGCTGGCGGCGGGGGGCGGCTGGCTCCTCCTGCGACGCCGCGCGCGCTGACCGGCTAGCCGGCCTCCGCGCGGAAGCGGTGGTACGCGGCGACCTTCGCCAGCACCGAGGCCGTCCGCTCGTAGCTCGTGAACGTGGGGATCTCGAGCGCGCGGAGCCGCACGTCGAGCGCGGCGATCGCCGGCGCGTCCAGCGTCGGCGTGGGCGAATGGCCGACCACGACGACCGGCTTCGTGGTGCGCCCGCGCACGCGCTCGAGCGTCGCGATCTGCGCCTCGAACCGCCGCTCGTCCTCCACGTCGGGCTCGGGCGGCCGCACCTGCACGACCAGGCAGTCGACGTTCGGGTCGTCGACGAGCGCGTCCATGATGGCGTCGATCTCGCGACGGTTCGACCCCATGTCGACCGGGTTGCCGAAGCTCGCGCCGACGAGGCTGAACCACGCGCCGAGCTGATCGCGGGTCGCGTCGCTCAGCGCCGGCACGCGCAGCCCCTCGCGCGAGAAGACGTCCGCCATCGCGACCGACTGCCCGCCCGAGCCGCCCGTGACGCCGAGGCCGTCACCCGTGAACGGCGGCAGCACGCGCAGCGCCTTCACGAGGTCGATCATCTCGGAGACCGAGCCCGCCTGGATCGCGCCGGCCTGCCGGCACATCGCATCCCAGATCTCGCGCGAGCCCGCGAGCGACGCCGTGTGCGACGCGGTCGCGCGCTGCCCGGCGGCGGTCTGCCCACCCTTCCACAGCACGACGGGCTTGCGCCGCGCCGTCGCGCGCAGCACCTGGAAGAAGCGCGGGCCGTCGCGCAGCCCCTCGATGTACATCGCGATGCAGCGCGTGCCCGGGTCATCAGCGAAGTACTCGAGGTAGTCCGCGCTCTCGAGCACGATCCCGTTGCCGAAGCTGATCACCTTGCGCACGGGCACGCCCGCGGCGTGCGCGGCAAGCGAGATGTCACCGGCATGCCCCCCGCTCTGCGAGAGGAACGTGACGTCCCCCTCGAAGCCGGTCGCCTGTGTCTCGCGGAAGCGCACGCCCGTCTTCGGGTCGTAGAGCCCCATGCAGTTGGGCCCGATCACGACGAGGCTCGCCTCGCGCGCCATCTGCGTGAGGCGCCGCTGCAGCTGCGACCCCTCCTCGGTCGCGGTCTCCGCGAACCCCGAGGTGAACATCGCCGCGCAGCCCACTCGCTTCTTGACGCAGTCGGCGATCACGATCGGCGCGACCTTGCGCGGCACCGCCACGAGCGCGTAGTCGACCTCATCGGGGATGTCGACGAGGCTCGTGTAGTTCGGGATGCCGAGCGCCTCGATCCCGGGGATCTCCTTCGGGTCGATCTGCACCGAGTAGACCTTCCCCTGGAAGGTGCTCATGCAGCGCAGCCAGCGGTAGTTGCTCCGGCCGACGTCGCCGATCACGGCGACCGTGCGCGGGTTGAGCGCGCGGTCGAGCTGCTGCCTGCTGATCACGGGCACCCCTCCTCAGAGCCGACCACCCGTCCGCCGCCGCGGCCGGCCGCAGACCGCGCGCATCGTAGCGGCGGACGCTTGCGGCGGGGCCCATCGCGCGGGTGCGCCCCCGCTCAGAACACCGCGAGCGGGTTCAGCGGCGAGGCCGTGCCGCGCTCGAGCCGCAGCGGCGCGAGGAAGAACGCGAACGCGTAGCGGTTCCGCTCGCGGCAGGCGGCGGTCAGCCGGTCGAGCGCCATGTTGTCGATGATGTGGATGCCGATGTGCGCGATCGCGACTTCGTGGATCGGCTGCACCGAGCCCTCCACGCGGCTCGGGAGCACGTCCGAGACGCCGTCGCAGCCGAGCACGGCGACGCCGCGATCGAAGAGCCACGGCAGGCAGTCCGCGTAGAGCCCCGCCAGGCCGGCGTCGCGGAAGTCCCACGGACCGTGCGCGGCCCGGCGCGCGTCGCGGCCGGTGCCGATCAGCACGATGTCCCCCGGCTGGACGCGCACGCCCTGGCGCTCCTCGGCGGCGAGCAGATCCTCTAGGTGGATCGGGGCGCCGGGCTCGAGCCAGTCGACGCCCTGGAGGCCGGGGAGGTCGAGCAGCACCCCGCGGCCGACGATGCCGTCCTTGCCGGCCATGATGCTGTTGCGGCGCGCGCCGTCGCTGCGCACCTCCGCCTGGTCGAAGCCGTTGTACATCCTGCCGTTCGAGAAGACGTGGCAGAGCGCGTCGAGGTGGGTGGTCGCCATCCCGTGCGGCGCGATCGCGAAGTAGTCCGCGGAGAACGAGAGGCCCTCGCGCGAGGCGGCGTCGCCGGCGCGCAGCACGTGGTGCTCGACGGGCCGGAAGTTTCCGGGCGCGGGCGTCACCGGCAGCGGGAGCGCGCAGCTCACGACCGCCGAGTCCCGGATCAGGCGCAGCGCCGCCGCGCGCGCCTCGTCCGTGATCAGGTTCAGCGTGCCGCGCTCGTCCTCGGGGCCCCAGCGGCCCCAGTTGCTGAGCTCCTTCGCCATGCGGTCCACGTCGGCCTTCGTGAGTGGCTCCGCCACGGCACCTCCCGTCACGGCCAGGGTCTCAATCCGCGCCAGCAGGCTATCAGCGCCGGGCGCGCACGGCAGCGGCACGGCGCGGGCGAGGTCACCTCGGCCAGCGCGACCACCCCGCGAATGGCCGGTGAGCGTCCGCGTGACCGGCTGGGTGGAGACGTCGTCGGGCGCCGGGCCCTGCCGACCCGCAAGCCGCATGCCCATCGAGTGCCCGGCCTGCGCTGCGGCAGGTCAACACGAGAGTGACGCGCCCGGCGCTCGTCCCGCGCTAGCATCCGGCGCGGACCGGGCGCGCATCGGTCGCGGTGCGCGCGCGCGTCGACGGAGGCCGGGGGTCGCGCACCACGCAGCCGCGCCCCGCGAGTGCCCTGGGTCGCTCGACGGACCCCGCGAGGAGCGCCGACATGCCCGCGATGGACTTTTCGGATCCCACCGAGTTCGCCGCCCGCTCCTACGAGTGGCGCCTCTGGTGCGGCTCCGAGGCGATCGAGAACCGGCTCAAGGAAGAGGTGCTCCGGCAGGGCGCGCGGCGCGCCTTCCTCATCTGCTCGCCGTCGATCAAGAACAAGACGAACGGCGTCGAGCGCGTGCAGGCGGCGCTCGGCCCGCTCCTCGCCGGCTCCTTCCACGGCATCCGCGTCGAGGCCCCCTACCCCGACGTGCTCGCGGCGACGCAGGCGGCGCGCGAGGCCGGCGCCGACCTGCTGCTCGCGCTCGGCGCCGGGACGGTGATCGTCGCCACCCGCGTGATCGACATCTTCCTCTGCGAGCAGCGCGATCACTTCGAGCTGATGACGCAGTACCCGGAGGGGAAGCCCGCCGTCAGCCCGCGACTGTTCGCGCCGAAGCTCCCGATCATCAACATCCCGACGACGCCGACCGGCGCGATGAACCGCGCTGGCTCGGGGATCGCGAATCCCGAGCTCGACCAGAACCGGATGGAGTACTTCGACCCGAAGACGCGCCCCGTCGCGCTGATCTGGGATCACGAGGCGATCATGGCGACGCCGTACGAGATGATGCGCGGCTTTGCGACGAACGCGTTCCTCGGCGCGGCGCTCGACGCCGGTCGCCGGGCCGACAACCCGCTCGCCGAGGCCGATCGCGAGCACATCCGGACGCTCGCGCGTCGCGGGTACCACCGGCTCGTTCAGGACCCGGACTCGATCGCCGCGCGCATCGACCTCTACGTCGCGGCGCTGCTCGCCAACCGCGCCGCCGACGACTCTCGCCGCGGCGTGCACGTCCACGAGGGCGAGACGTTCGACGGCGACCTCGCGCTGGCGACGGCGCTGCACGTGCGGTACCCGCACGTCTGGCAGCAGGACTCGGGCTCGGCGCTGCGCGCGACCGTGATCCGGCGATCGCGGTCGCCGGCGCCCGAGGCGCTCGAGGCGATCGCGCGCGCGATGGGGATCTGGGAGCCCGGCCGTGGCTCGCGCGAGACGCAGCTCGCGATCGCCGACGAGGTCGAGCGCGTCTACCGGCGCGAGGGGATGCCGACCCGGGTGCGCGAGCTGAACGTGCCGCGCGAGGACTTCCCGGCGATCGCGAAGGCCAGCGTGAAGGTCTTCAACTCGAACGCCGGCCTGCGCGACGAGGCGCGACACCTACGCGAGGCGACCGCGCTGCTGGAGGCCGCCTGGTAGCGCGCGGGGGGTTCACCCGCGTCGCGTGAACCGGTTCATAGAGGCGGCGACCCGCCGTCCGCCATCCTGCACCTCGCGAGGCCGCGCACGGCGGCCGGGGGGAGGAGCAGGGCGATGGTGATGCGAACGGCGAGCAGCGAGACGGCGACCCGTCGCTTCGGCGGCATCGGCGTCCGGATCGCGATACCACAGATGCGGCGCGAGCGGCGCATGGACGCCGCCGACGCGAGCAGGTCGGCCGAGCGGTGGCAGCGCTTCCAGGCGGCGGAGCGGGCCCGGCCGCGCACCGAGACCGCGTTCATGGCGAGCCACTACCGGGCGATCGAGCGAGCGCCGCGGCGGGTGGCAGCGTCCGCTTCAGGACGCGCGCGGGAGCTGGGCGCGCGCCTCGGCCAGCGCCTCGACGCCGTAGGCGAGCTCGTCGGCGCCGCGCCGGATCTCGTCGAGGTCCACCACGCGGAGCCCGTCGGCGAGCGCGGCCGCCGCGAGCGCGAACCGGTCGGTCGCCTCCTGCAGCAGCTCGTGCACCAGCGTGTAGCGGTCGGGCGGCTCCAGCGCGGCGACGGCGTCCTGAGCCGCGGCGAGCCCGTCGAGAACCGAGCACCCGTTGAGGTTGGCCTCCTCGAGATCCGCTTCGCGCAGGATCGACAACGCGCCGATGTAGTGCTTCGTGTCCCGGTAGCGCTTGAGGGCGATCCCAGTCAGGTCGGTGCTAGCCGTGAGCCCACTCTGCTTGCTGTGGCGATCCACGAACAGGGATTGCTGGACCTCGTTCAGGACCTCGAACTTGAGATACTTCGGCGCCTCGCTCTTCAGAAGCTCGAGGCAGAACGCGTGGATCGTGCCGACGAACATCTCGGCCAGCCCGGGGATGTCTCCCAGCGCCTCGCGGGTGCGTGTGACGACGCGCTCCTTGAGCTCGGCTGCGGCCTTGTCCGTGAAGGTGAAGGCCACGATGTTGCGCGGCGCGAGCGAGTCCGCGCGGCCCGGCGTCAGCAGATGGACCACCCGACGCGCGACGACTTCGGTCTTGCCAGAGCCAGCGCAGGCGATCAGCTGAAGGTTCTGACCGGCGTGCTCGATGGCCTTCTGCTGGGGATCAGTGAGCTTCATCAGCCTTTCACTTGGGTTCGCGGTTCGTGATCCACTGCCGGATCTGTTCGGTCGGCATCGCCATCGGGTAGTAAGCGTTGCCGCTCCGCCCTACGCGAAGCGCTCGCTCACTTCTGTAGATCAAGAGCAGGCTAGACAGCACGCGACTTCTCGGCCCCAGCCTTGAACGTTTCGTACAGGGGGACCATCGGCGTCATGCGCTCCAACCTTGCTGATGGAGGGCCGCCCTTCGTTCCCCTCGGGACGGGAAATTCGTACTCGGGCCGAACGGAGGCCTTGAGCCGCACAGGATGCGTCTCTCGTTTACGGGTCATCGGCCGTGAAGCCTGCCGGGCACGGCGGCAAAGCGGCGGCCGTTGCGCTCGCCCTCAGCAGTTGCCGCGCAGCGCGTTGCCCCGAGCATCGCGGTCAACAGGTTCGCCGGGCCGGCGGGAGTGCGTGGGGGTCGAACCCACCCAGGACTACGACGTAGCCCCGCTACGGTTTTGAAGACCGCGGGCATCACCGGACACCATCCACTCCCAGCCGCGAATCTACAGGGTGGGCCGTGCGCGGACGAGCGCGGGACCCGTCCTGGCCCGGCGCCCATCCCCCTTCACGTGCACCGGGGAGGTTGCTGAGAGCGTGCGGGGTGGGGCCCGCCTACCCCCGCTCGGGACGAGCGGCGCTCCGCCACGCGAGCGCGCGATCGAGGTACGGCCAGCCGTACGCCACCGCGGTCACCGCAGCCGTGAGCGGGATCGTCAGCAGCAGGTCGGGACGGTCTGCGTAGGTCCGCGCCTGCAGCACGAACAGGAAGTACAGCGCCTGCAGTCCCAGGGGCACGGCCGGTACGAAGACGTCCGTGGCGGCGTCGTGGCGGAACGGAAACTCCCGCCCGATCACGAGCGCCGCGAGCGCGATCCAGAGCAGCACGACCAGCACCCGCGCGTCGATCGCGCCCACGAGCTGCGCGCGCGCGACCCACCAGCCCGCGGCCATCATCACCACGACCCCGACGGCGAACGCGACCAGCATCGCCTCGATCGCGCGGACCGCCGCGGGTCGCGCGCGCGCCACCAGCCGCCATCCGACCCGCAGCCCGAGCGGGAAGCCGCCCACGATCGCGAACCACCCCATGAAGTTCGAGATCAGGATCCGCGAACTCCTCGAGATCGACGACCTCTCGCTCCAGCGCACGCTCGCCGAGCTGCAGGATGCGCGCGTCGTGCTGAGAACCGGCACGGGCGTTGGCGCGCGCTACCGGATCGCGCACGCGCTGCTGCGCGACGCCGCGTACGAGTCGCTGCTGCACTCGGACCGGCGTGGGCTGCACGGGATGATCGCGACGCAACTCCTCGCCGAGCCCGCGCGCGCGGAGCCCGTGGCGATCGCGCACCACCTCGACGGCGCGGACCGCCACGCCGAGGCGTGGCGGTGTTGCGAGGCGCCGGTCAGCTCTCGGGCCGCCGCGCCGCCTACGGGGAGGCGACCGAGCACTACCGGCATGCGCTGCGCTCGTTCGCGCGAGCGGGGGCGCACGACCCCGGCGAGGAGTTCCAGCTCACCTGGGCGATGACATGGGCGGCGGCGTCCGGAGGCACGCTCGCCGACCCGGAGATGGCGCCGCCTTATCGCGCGGCTGATCGAGATCGCGGAGCGCATCGACGACGACCGGCTACGCATGATGGCGCTCAACCAGCGGGCGATCCGGCACCACGCCTGTGGGGAGCCGGAGGGCGCGCTCGCGTCGCTCG
Source organism: Chloroflexota bacterium (assembly GCA_016866055.1). Taxonomy (GTDB): domain Bacteria; phylum Chloroflexota; class Dehalococcoidia; order UBA2979; family UBA2979; genus VGNK01. The sequence goes on from VGNK01000050.1 coordinate 8,103, forward strand.
CCGCGGTGCGGCCGCTCGACGAGCGGCCTCCGCTCCGCGACCGCTACCTCGCCCCTGTGCTCATGCTGCTGGGCGGCTCCCTCGTCGAGCTCGGCTGGCTGCGCGAGGCGACCGCGGTGCTCGAGGAGTGCGGCCGGCTCATCGAGAAGCACGGCACGCGCCCCTTCGCGCGCGAGCTGGGCGGCTTCGTCATCGACCCCACGTGGGCGCCGCGTCGCGTCCGTCGGTCGCCGAGCGCTCAGTCGAAGTGCTCGCCGATGTACTGATCCGCGCGGATCGCGGCCGTGGCCCCGTCGCCCGCGGAGGAGACGACCTGCTTCGACGAGTCCGCACGCACGTCGCCGCCGGCGAAGAGCCCCGGCTGCGACGTTTCCATCCAGTGGTTCACCGGCGCGTGTCCGCCGGCGTCGAGCGCGACCAGCCCCTCGAGCAGCCCGGAGTTCGGCGTCTGCCCGATGAAGATGAAGAGCGCCGCCGCCTCGAGCTCGCGCGTCTCGCCGCGGTGGACGTCACGCAGGAGCAGCGACTGCACGCGCCCCTCGCCGCGCACCTCCTCGACGACAGTGCTCCAGACGAACTCGATACGCTCGTGCTCGAGGGCGCGTTCCTGCAGCACCTTCGACGCCCGCAGCGCGTCCCGGCGATGAATGACATAGACCTTCGAGGCGAACCGCGTCGTGAAGAGCGCCTCGTCGAGCGCCGCGTCCCCGCCGCCCACGAACGCCACGACCTCGTCCTTGAAGAACGCCGCGTCACACGTCGCGCAGTAGGAGACGCCCTTCCCGGTCAGCTCCCGCTCGCCGGGGATGCCGAGCTTGTTCGGCTCCGCCCCCGCGCTCACGATCACGGCCTTCGCGCGGCGGCGCTCCCCGCTCTCCGTCGTGATCAGCCACTGCCGTCCGTCGCGCTCGAGTGCCGTCACGCGCTCGTAGCGGGTCTCGAGCCCGAAGCGCTCGGCCTGCCGGTGCATCGACTGCGCCAGCTCGAACCCGTCCACGCCCTCCGGGAACCCCGGGTAGTTCTCGACGATCGAGGTCGTGGCGATCTGGCCCCCGAGGACGCCGCCCTCCCATAGCACGACGCGCCGTCTCGCCCGCGCGGCGTAGATGCCCGCGGTCAGCCCCATCGGCCCGCCCCCGATGATCGCGATGTCGATCGCCTCGGGGCCGGCTGCGGGCTCTTCGCGCTCCGTCATCCAGGGCTCCTCCCCGCGTCTATCCCCTCGCTCGATTCCACCGGCGTTCCCGCGCCGGGCTCAGCGATCCGCTTCACGCCCGCGTGCGCCGCGACACTTGCGCGCCCCGGGCCGACGCATTCAGACTCTTCCCCGTGAGAGGGGAGGCCCTGGTTGTCCATCGACCAGCCCACCGACGCCGATCGCGCCCAGGCGTCCGAGCAGAACACCTCGCGCATGTGGAAGTTCGTGGAGAACTTCGCCGACAAGAGCGGGAGCTACCTCCACCCCCAGCGCGAGATCACCGAGTTCCTCGTGATCGGCCTCGCCCGCAACATCGACGAGGTCGGGCGGCCGCTCTGCCCCTGCATGTTCTTCGAGGACAAGCAGGAGGAGATCCGGAAGAAGGAGTGGATCTGTCCCTGCGAGGAGATGCAGCGGTGGAAGTACTGCCACTGACTGCTCTTCTGCGATGAGGAAGGTCTTCCCATCACCGAGTACCTGCCAGAGGACCACGAAGGCCGCGAGGCCTACGGCCTGCGCACGGACCCGCACCCGGACAAGGGGCGAGCGCTCGGACGCGTGGCCGAGAAGCAGGGACGCACGATCCAGAAGGGCGTCCGCGCCACCGGCGAGGGCAGCCACCAGGCCGACTGAACTCGCGGCGCATGCGTCGGACATGGGGCGGGGCTGCCGTCCGGCAGCCCCCGCCTCGATCGCTTCGGCGGGCCGCCTACGCCTTCGCAAGCACCTCGTCGAGGCGCTTCGAAAGGTCGTTCTTCGGGCGGAAGCCCACGACCTGGCCGACGGGCTCGCCACCCTTGAAGATGAGCAGCGTCGGGATCGAGCGGATCCCGTATTTGCCGGCCACCTGCGGGTTCTCGTCCGTGTTGAGCTTCACGAACTTGATCTTGCCGTCGTAGTCCTTCGCGAGCTCCTCGACGACCGGCGCCACCATGCGGCACGGCCCGCACCACGGTGCCCAGAAGTCGACGAGCACGGGCTGGTCGTTCTTCAAGACGTCGCTGTCGAAGGTCGCGTCGCTCGTGTCGGTCGGGTGGCTCATTGGCCCGGTTCCTTTCCCCGCGTGGTTGCGTGTCGTCTCCGGCTCTCGCCGGTCGAGGCGCGCCCGCACCCGGCTGCGCTCGACGGGCCACCACCAGGCCGGGGCAGTGGACCGTGAAGCTTACCGCGCCTGCCTGGTCGTCAGGTTGACAGGGCCACTTCGTAGGGGTGACGATATATACCCCGGTGGGGTATGTCAACCCGGCGGCGCCGCGCGACCCGGCCCCGCGCGACGCCGATCACAGTTCGGGGGTGCAGCCGATGGCCATGTCAGCCGATCAGACCGCCAGCGCCGAACAACTGCGCGCCCGCCTCCGTCGCATCGAGGGGCAGGTGCGCGGAATCTCGAAGATGCTCGACTCGGATCGCTCCTGCGAGGAGGTGATCACGCAGTTGATGGCGGTGCGCTCGAGCCTCGACACCGTCGGGGCGCTGCTCCTCGACAACCACCTGGGCGCCTGCCTCGGCAGCTTCACGCCGGACGAGCAGGTCCACGCGCTCCGCGAGGCGATGCGGCTCTGGTGGCGCTTCGCCCCCTCCGCCGGCGCCATGGGCGCGGCCCCGAACGAGCTCGGCGCCTTCTCGCCCCTCCCGCAGTTCGTCGACGAGCCGCACGGCCGCTAGCCGGCCGCACCCTCGTCGATCGCCCCGTCGATCGCACGCAGCATCCCGAGCCTCACGGCGTCGGCCGCCGTGCGGATGGCGTTCGCGACGGCCTCGCCGTCGCTCCGCCCGTGCCCGACGAAGACCGCCCCGTCGACCCCGAGCATCGGCACGCTGCCGTAGCGGCGGTAGTCGAACCGCGACCGCATCGAGGAGAGCGCCGGCAGCAGCAGCGCCCCGCCCACGCGCGCCGTCGGTGAGGAGCGCGCCGCCGCACGGAGCTGCTCGAAGACCATCGTGATCGTCCCCTCGAGCAGCTTGAGCACGACGTTCCCGGTGAAGCCGTCGGTCACCACGACGTCCACCGTGCCCGCGACCACGTCGCGCCCCTCGACGTTGCCCGCGAACGCCACGCGCGGGTCCGCCCGCAGCTTCGCGTTCGCCTCCACGACGAGCGCCGAGCCCTTCGTCGGCTCCTCGCCAATGGAGAGCAGCCCAACCCGCGGCTCGGCGATCCCGTTCACCGTGCGCATGTAGGCGCTCCCCATGCGCGCAAACTGCACGAGGTGCGACGGGCGCGCCTCGGCGTTCGCGCCCACGTCGAGCAGCATCGTGGGGCCGCCCGGCGTCGGCAGCACGGCCGCCAGCGCGGGACGCTCGACGCCCCGCATGCGGCCGAACGAGAGCATCGCCGTCGCCATCGCCGCCCCGGTGTGCCCCATCGAGACGAACGCCCCGGCCTCGCCGCGCTTCACGAGCTCCGTGCCGATCCAGACCGAGGACCCGCGGCGCCGGCGCGACTCCGCGACCGCGTGCGCCTCCATCGAGATCGTCTCGGGCGCGTGCACGATGCTCAGCCCGGGCGGTGCGCCCCCCGACGACGCGATCTCCTTCGCCAGCACCGCCTCGTCGCCGACGATCGCGACCGCGATCCCGGCGCGCGCCGCCGCGATCGCGCCGGCCACGGTCGACTGCGGCGCGAAGTCGCCGCCCATCCCGTCGAGCGCGATCAACGGGTCGCTCATCGGCGGCGCGCCCCGTGCGTGCCCGCCGAGGGCTCGCCCGCGTGCTCGAGCGTCACGATCAGCCGCTCGTCGCCGTCCTCGAACGGCTCGAGCTCGTAGCCGCCGAACACCCCGGTCACCACGAGCCCCGCGAGCGCCGCGGCGAGCTCGATCTCGCCCGGCGTGATCGTGCGCAGCACGAACCGCTGCGTGACGCGGCGCAGCCCCACCTCGGCGTGCTGCACATCGAAGTGCCAGGTCACCTCGCGCACGCCCTCTGCGGGGTGCGCGTCGACGGCGACGAGCTTCGTCACCTGCGCACCCGGCCCTCCGGCCGCCCACGGCCGCGTCCAGTGCTCGACGAGCGGCTGCGGCCCCGGCGTGAAGTCGTCCGCGTTCGGCGCCTCGACGTCGATCACCGCGAGCCCGTCGGCCGCGAGGTGGCGCGCGATCGCGCGCATCCCGTCGGCCACGTCGAGCGCGCGCTCGAGGTGCTGGAACCCGCCGAGCGGTGCGATCACCGCGTCGAAGCGCTCCCCGAGGTCGAGCGCGCGCAGGTCTGCCTCCACGAACCGCACCTCGACGCCCGCGGCGCGCTCGCGCGCGATCGCGAGCATCGCGGGGCTGAGATCCACCCCCGTTACGCGCAGCCCCGCGCGCGCGAGCGGGATCGCCACGCGCCCCGTCCCGCAGCCGAGCTCGAGCACCGACGACCAGCCCGCGTCGGCGAGCCGCGTGAAGAGCGGCACGTCGTCGTCGTAGCCGTCGAGGTCGAGGTCGTAGAACGGCGCGGCGACCGCGAACGGGTCGGAGCCCGCGTCCGTCGTGGTGTCCACGCCGCCGATGCTAACATCGGACGGCCGCGCCCGACGCCCTACACGTCGCCGCGCGCGAGCTCCACGACGCCTCGCGTCCCGTCGACGGTGACGCGATCGCCGTCCGCGATCGCGCCCGTGGTTTCGCGCGTCATCACCACCGCGGGGATGCCGTACTCGCGCGCGACGAGCGCCGCGTGCCGGAACGCGGCGCCCCAGTCGAGCACGAGCCCGCCGAGCAACGGGAAGACCGCCGTCCAGTCCGGCCCGGCGTTCGGCGCGACCAGGATCTCGCCGCGCGCGATGCACGGTGCCCGCCCGTCGCCCCGCGCCACCACGCGCGCACACCCGCGCACGCGCCCGCGGGACGCCCCGACGCCGCGCAGCACGCTCCCCTCGCGACCGCCCCGCGGCCCCTCGAAGAGGTTCGCGGCCCATCTCGAACGGCGGCGGACGCCCCGAGCCGAGGCTCGGAGGCGCCTGCATGCGCGAGCGCAGCTCGTGCTCCGCCGCGCGCGCCCGCACGAGCGGGCGCAGGTCGCGCTTGCGTCCGGCCGCCGCGGTCGCCAACCGTATCTCCGCGAGCGAGAGGTGCACGACGTCGTCGGGGCGGCCGATGCGGCCCTCGCGCACGAGCGAGACCCCGAGCGCGTGAGTCGCCTCGCGCAGCATCCCCGCCGTGCGCTGCTCCACAAGGTGGTTGTGGTTCTCCATCGAGCGCACGCCGGCCGGCGCCGCGAAGAGCGCCGCCTCGAAGCGCCTGGCGAGCTCCGGGTCGCGCCGGGCGAGCGCCCGCGCCCGCCGCGTCGCACGCCGTCGCTCCTCCCGCGCCGCGCGTTCGACGCGCTCCAGATCGTCGATGTCGGCGTCGGTGCAGGACGCGATCACGTCGAGCACGCGCTGCGGCTCCATGTTCCACGTCGGCTCCAGGAAGCCGCTCGACGAGCCGAACCCGTGCCCCGCGCGCTGCCCGTGGCGGCGCAGCAGTGCAGCGAGCCGCGACCGCAGCCGTCGCGCGGCCGGGCGCGCATGCACCGAGGGGCGCTCCAGCCGCGTGAAGTCGCGCTCACGGAACGCCCCGGCGAGCGCGCGGTCCGACTGCACCACCCGCGCGACCGCGCGCGGCGCGTGCAGCGACGCCCACCCCGCGCGCGTCGAGCGCCAGAGCGCCGCCGGGCCCACCACCCTGAGCACCGTGTCGTACTGGCCGGCGAAGCTCGCCTCGGCGAGGTCCTCGGTGGTCGCGGAGGAGCGCACGGCCA
>VGNK01000051.1 GCA_016866055.1 Chloroflexota bacterium
TCGCCGGGCGTCCCGCGGCGCTCGCCGCGGCCGGCGCCGACCCCGCGCGGCTGCGCGCCGCGCACCCGCGGGCCGTCGTCGCGGCGATCACGCCGTTCGGGCTCACGGGTCCGCGCCGGGACGACCGGGCCGGCGACCTCGTCGCGTTCCACGCGAGCGGGCTCGCGCGGCTGCTGATCGGGCAGGTGGAGGACCCCGCCGCCGAGCCGCCCGTGCGCGCGGCGGGCGAGCAGTCCGCGTTCGTCGGCGGGCTCACCGCCGCCTGCGCGGCGATGCACGCGCTCTGCGCGCAGCAGGCGGCCGGCGGGGGCGAGCTGATCGACGTCTCGCTGCAGGAGGCGCTCGCCTGCATCGCGATCCGAGACCTCGCCGGCCCCGCGTACGGCCAGCCGACCCCGCCGCGCCGCCGCGTGCTCGACGGCAACGGCGCGACCGTGACGATCCTCCCGGCGCGCGACGGCTTCGTCGCGATCTCGCCGCGCGAAGAGCACCAGTGGCAGGCCTGGCTCGGCGTGCTCGGCGACCCGGCGTGGGGGCGCAACCCCCGCTATGCCTCGCGCGCCGCGCGGGTGGAGTGCTGGGACGAGGTGCACGCGCTGCTCGGCGCGTGGAGCCGCGAGCGCGGGAAGGACGACGTCTACGCGCTCGCGCAGGCCGCGCACGTCCCCGCCTTCCCGCTCAGCACCTCCGCCGACCTGCTCGCCTCGCCGCAGCTCGCGCACCGGCGCTTCTTCCGCGAGCTCGCGATCGGGGCCGGCGCGCCGGTGCGGCTGCCCGGCCACCCGTTCGGCGCGATCGACGATGCCGGCGGCTCGGCCGTCTCCGCGCCGAGCGCTGCGCGCGCGACCGTCGCGGACGGCGCGCGGGCGCACGGCGCCGCGAACGGCGGGAGGGCCGCGCCGCTCGCGGGGATCCGCGTGCTCGACCTCAGCTGGGTGATCGCCGGGCCGACCTGCACGCGGTACCTCGCGGCGATGGGCGCGGAGGTCGTGAAGATCGAGTCGGCCGCGCGTCCCGACCCGGGCCGCGGCTCCGAGCTCCACGCGGTACTCGGGCAGGGGAAGCTCGGGCTCTCGCTCAACCTGAAGTCGCCCGAGGCGGTCGACGTCGTGAAGCGGCTCGTCGCCGGCGCCGACGTCGTCGTCGAGAACTTCGCCACCGGTGTGATGGAGCGCTTCCGGCTCGGCTACGAGGAGCTCCGCGCGATCCGCCCCGACCTGATCTTCCTCTCGGCGTCGGGGCTCGGCCGCGGCGGGCCGGACGCCGACCGCGTCGCGTACGGCACGCTGCTGCAGTGCTACACGGGCTTCGCCGGGATGAACGGCTACTCCGGCCGGCCGCCGGCGGTGGGGATGGCGTGGGCCGACCCGGTCTGCGCGCTGTTCATGGCGTTCGGGGTGGCCGCGGCGATCCGCCGGCGTCGCGAAACCGGCGAGGGCCGGCGCATCGACTTCTCGATGGTCGAGGCGCTGCTCTGGACGATGCCCGGGCCGTTGTTGCAGCACCAGCGCGGCGGCGGCGCGGTGGAGCGCGCCGGCAACGCCGACGCGGTGCACGCGCCGCACGGGGTGTACGCAGCGGCCGGCGACGACCGGTGGCTGGCCGTCGCGGTCACCGAGGACGAGGAGTGGCGCGCCCTCGCTGCCGCGCTGCCGGCGCTCGCACCGCTCGCCGGCCTCGGCCGCACGGCGCGACGCGAGCGCACGGCGGAGATCGACGCCGCGATCGCGGCGTGGGCGCGCGAGCGCGACCCGCACGCGGCGGCGCGAGCGCTGCAGTCCGCGGGCGTGCCGGCGGCGGCGACGTGCTCCGCGGCGGACCTCTTCGCCGACGAGCACCTCCGCGCGCGCGGCTTCTACACGGACACGCGCGATCCTGAGGGGCGGGCCGTGCGCCTCCCCGGCCTCCCCTGGCGGAGCGAGCGCGGTCTCCCGCAGCCGAGCCCCGCGCCGCGGGCGGGCGAGCACACCGAGCGCGTGCTACGCGAGCTGCTCGGCCTCGACGCCGAGGCGATCGAGCGCCTCGCGGCGCCGGGGGCGCTGACGTAGGTCGAGGCAAGCGCCGAGATCCGCACGAGCGGCCCGCGTGAGCGGGCTGAGCCGTCACGCTCGCACCACTCGGCCCACGGCCGGCTCAGCCGGCTGACGCCGGCTGCTCGCCGGGGCGCGCTGCTAGTACGCCCCCGACCGGTAGATCTCCTCGAGCCGCTCCCACTGCTCCGCCGTCGGCTCGGGGAACACCTCGCCCGCGCGCCGGATCGCGCCGGTGAAGTTCGGCGCGCGCTTCTCATTGAACGCGCGGCGCCCCTCTTCGCCGTCCGCCGTCATCTGGATCAGCAGCGTGTTCATCAGGTTCTGCACGTGCCACGCGTTGTCGGTGGGCGCCTCGCGGTAGCGGATGACGAACTCCTTCATCATGCGCACCGCGACCGGCGGCATCGACGCCACGCGGTGCGCGATCTCTTCCGCGCGCTCGAGGAACGAGCCGTGCGGCGCCACCTCGTTGATCAGCCCGATGCGCAGCGCCTCCGGCGCGTCGACGGGGTCGTCGGTGAGCAGGATGCGCATCGCGTCGACGTAGCGCAGCTGCTTCGCGAGCAGCGTCGCGCCGGGCCCGGTGCCGAGCCAGCCCTGCGTGAGCAGCGCGAACTTGAAGCGGGCGTGCTCCTCGCACGCGACGCGGATGTCGGTCGAGGCGAGCAGCAGGTAGAGCCCGGCGCCGGCGGCCCAGCCGTTCACCGCCGCGATCACGGGCTTCCAGATCTGCGGGTAGTGATCGCCCATGCGCGGGTCGACGCCGGACTTCACGCCGTTGATGCTGCCGCCGAGCGGCCAGAAGACGCGCCGCGTGCGCAGGAACGCGACCTCCTCGGCGGTGAGCTCGGGGCGCGGGGCGAGGTTGTGGCCGCCGCAAAAGTGCCGGTCGCCCGCCCCGGTGAGCACCGTCGCGCGGATCTCGCGGTCCTCCCAGATCTCGGTCCACGCCGCGGCGATCTCCTCGGAGGTCTCATGATCGAGGATGTTCGCCTTCTCCGGGTTGGAGAGGGTGACGTAGGCGATGTGTCCCCGCTTCTCGAAGAGCAGGCCCACAGTGATCCTCCAGTCGGCGCCGGGGCGGCCGGCCCGGGCGGGCCCCGCGGGGCGGAGCGCGCTCAGGCTAGCCGTTGCCGTCAACGCGAGCGGGACGCGTTAGGATCGCGCGCGTCTCCGCGATCGCTCGAGGAGGAAGGGTCGATGAAGGCTGCCGTGCTGCGCGCTCCCGGAACCCCGCTCGCCGTCGAGGACCTCGAACAGGCGCCGCCGCGCGCGGGGGAGGTGCTCGTGCGCATGGGCGCCGCGGGCGTCTGCGCCAGCGACCACCACGTCATCCACGGCACCGCCGCGCTATCGCTCCCCTGCGTGCTCGGACACGAGGGCGCCGGCACCGTCGAGGCCGTCGGCCCCGGCGTCACGAGCGTGCGCCCCGGCGACCGTTGCATCCTCTCGTTCATCTCGAACTGCGGACACTGCACCCAGTGCCGCCGCGGCAGCCCGCAACTGTGCGACACGAACGCGATCACCGGCGCGCGCCAGTACGACGGCACCACCCGCCTCCGCGACCGCGCCGGCGCCGAGATCTTCCAGATGTCGAAGCTCGGTGTCTTCTCGGAGCGCATCGTCGCCCCCGCCCAGGCCTGCTACCCGATCCCGGACGAGGTCCCGATGCCGGTCGCCGCGCTCATGGGCTGCTCCGTGCCGACCGGCTTCGGGAGCGTCGTGAACGCCCCCGGCGTGCACCCCGGGATGACCGTCGCGGTCTTCGGCGTGGGCGGCGTCGGGCTGAACGCCGTGCAGGGCGCGAAAGTGCTCAACGCCTCGCGCATCATCGCCGTCGACATCTCCGAGACGAAGCTCGAGTTCGCCGCGCGCTTCGGCGCGACCGACCGCGTCGACGCCGCCGCGGGTGATCCCGTCGACCAGATCCGCGCGCTCACGGGCGGCGGCGTCGACTTCGCGTTCGACACCTTCGGGAGCGTCACGACCACGCGGCAGGCCGTCGACGCGCTTGGCAAGAACGGCGTCGCCGTGATCGCCGGGCTCGCCCCGCTCGGCGACCGCGCCGGCATCGACCTCGTCGACCTCGTGCGCAAGCAGAAGCACGTCGTGGGCGCCTACTACGGCAGCGCGAGCCCGCACGAGACGTTCCGCTCGATCGTCGACCTCTACCTGCGCGGGGTGCTGAACGTCGACGACCTCGTGCAGCGCCGCTACCCGCTCGAGCGGATCAACGACGGCTTCGCGGCGCTCGAACGCGGCGAGAACGGACGCGGGGTGATCGTCTTCGAGTGACGCCGAACCCTCGGCGAGCCGCGGGCTTCTGCGCGAGGGTCGGGCCCCCCTCGGACCGCGCACCACCCGCGGGCGAAGGCCCGCGGCTCGCCACTACGCGTGCAGCGCCTCCGCGAGCAGCCGCGTGAGCGGATCGAGGAGCGCCGGGCCGGACGCGACCACCACGCTCCCCGGGCGCGCGCCGTCCATGCGCGCGACGCGGCCTCCCGCCTCGCGCACGATCAGCTCGCCGGCCGCCGTGTCCCACGGCTGCACGCCGTCCTCGTAGTACGCGTCGAGCCGCCCGCACGCGACCCAGCAGAGGTCGAGCGCGGCCGAGCCGCCACGACGAATGTCCCGCACCGCCGGGAGCACGCGCTGCAGCGCGCGCGCCTGACGCGCGCGATGCGCCGCGTCGTACCCGAACCCCGTCCCCAGCAGCGCCGTCGGGAGCTCGGCCTTCGACGTGACCCCGATGCGCTCGCCGTTGCGCGTCGCCCCGCCGCCGCGCGCGGCGGCGAACCGCTCCCCGCGCGGGACGTCGAGCACCACGCCCGCCGCCGGCTCGTCCCCGGCCACCGCGCAGATCGAGACCGCGAACGCGGGCACGCCGTAGACGAAGTTCGTCGTCCCGTCGATCGGGTCGATCAGCCAGCGCACCCCGCTCTCGCCGTCGCGCTCCGCGCCCTCCTCGCCGACGACCCCGTCGGCCGGGCGCTCGGCGCGCAGCCGCTCCACGATCAACGCCTCGACGGCGCGATCCACGTCTGTCACGAGGTCCACCACCGACGACTTCGTGTCGACCCGCACGCGGCCGCCGCTCAGGCGCGTGGCGATCACCGCGCCCGCCTCCTCGGCGAGAGCGACGGCCAGCGAGAGCAGCGCGTGGGGGTCGGGGGGCTCCGTCACCACCTCAGGGTAAGCGCGCGCCCCGCGCCGGACGACGGCGCTCGACGACACCTGCCGGGCGCCGCACGTCGAGCCGAACCAGGTTCACCCGACGCCCCCGAGGCCAAGCGGCACACGCATCCGGACAACTCTAACGTTGACGATAAGGTTCGTTTGTGCCATGTTCGTCGCAAGCCCACGTAGTGAGCGCAACCGCGCCGCCTCTCCCGCGAGCCCACCAACGAGGCGTGCTCCCCTCGCCACCCTCGCTCCAGTTGGAGGCTCCGGCCATTGCTGAGCGGCGTCCTCTGAGCGTTCAACATGCCCGTGCGGCAGTCGGTGGTCCCGAACGTGGTGCCACGCGAGGACATGTTGAACGCGATGGCGCTCAACTCTGCCGGCTTCAACATCACGCGGATCGTGGAGCCCACGCTCGCGGGAATCCTCATCGCGCGTGTCGGCGACGGCGAGAACTTCTACATCCAGGCCGTGGCGCACGCCGGCGTCGCGCTGATGGTCGTGCAACTCCAGCTCCCCGCCGTCGCGCGAGCCGCGTCGAAGTCCTTCGCCGACGGATTGCGCGATGGTACCTCGTTCGTCTGGCACCACCCGCCGCTGCGCACGCAGATGACGCTCGCGCTCGTCCCGTTGGTGATCGCGCTGCCCTACACGGCGCCGCTGCCGGTGTTCGCAACGGACGTGCTGCACAAGGGCGCGGGCGGGTTCGGGCTGATGATGGCGGCCCCGGGGATCAGCGCCGTGCTCGCGACCCTCACGCTGGCCTCACTCGGGAACGTGCGGCGCAAGGGCCCGATGCTCCTCGGCGCAGTGTTCGCGCTCGGGGTGTCGCTGATCCTCTTCTCGCTGTCGCGCTCGTTCGTGCTCAGCCTGCTGTTGCTCGCGGTCGTCGGTGGCACGCAGATGTTCTACATGACGACGAACCAGACGGTGCTGCAGCTCACCGCACCCGACGAGCTGCGGGGGCGCGTCATGGGCATCTACATGCTGAACCAGGGCCTGCTTCCGCTCGGGAGCCTGTTCGCGGGCACGGTCGCCGATCTGTTCAACGCGCCGGTGGCGGGGGTGACGATGGGCGCGCTCGTGGCGCTGATGGCCGTGCTGTTCGCGCTGCGGGCCCCGCAGCATCCGCACGCTCCAGCCCGTCTCCCGGCTACGAGCGGCGGCGCCCGAGCGTGAAGTAGGCGACCGGCGCGACGAAGTGCACGAACGACGCCGCCGCCCACGCGACCTTCGGCCCGCGTACCTCGGGGGCCGGGCGCCGTCGCAGGTCCCGCAACGCCGCGATCAGCGCGCGATCTGCACGCACGCGATCGCCGCCATCAGGGCGCGCTGCGGGGGGCTCATCTCCCGCCAGCGCCGTCGCCCGTGCCGGCGCGCCCGCCGCGCGCGGCCCGCGCGCATCACGCGTGCGCCCCCGCGCCGGCCAGCTCGCGCGCGGCCGACGCAATGTGATCCGCGTCGATCCCCGCCGCGGCCAGCAGCTCCGCCGGCGTCCCGGAGCCGGGGAGCGAACGCACCGCGAGCTTGCGCACGCGCGCCGAGACGCCCGCACCCGCGAGCGCCTCGAGCACGGCGTCCCCCAGCCCCCCCTCCGGCCAGTGATCCTCGACCGTGATCATCGTGCCCGTCTCGCGCGCCGCCTGCGCCAGCGTCGCGCCGTCGATCGGCTTCACGGAGTAGGCGTCGATCACGCGCACCGCGATTCCCTCGCCGGCGAGCCGCTCCGCCGCCGCCAGCGCCTCGTGCAGCGTCACCCCGGCGCCCACCACCGTCACCCGGTCCCGCGACGACGAGCGCGCGACACGGCTCCCACCGATCGGGAACGGATCGCCGGCGCCGTAGATCACCTTCGTCGCCGGACGGCTCGTGCGCAGGTAGACGATCCCCTCGCGGTCGGCCATCGCCTCCACGAGCTTCACCGTCTGGTTGGCGTCCGACGGGTAGAGCACCGTGCTCCCGTGCACCGCGCGCATCATCGCGAGGTCCTCGAGCGCCATCTGCGACGGCCCGTCCTCGCCGATCGAGACCCCCGCGTGCGAGCCGACGAGCCGCACGCTCGCGCGGCTCACCGCCGCCATGCGAATGAAGTCGTACGCGCGCGAGAGGAACGACGCGAACGTCGAGGCGAACGGCTTCCAGCCGCGCACCTGCAGCCCCACGGCGGCCGCCACCATCAGCTGCTCCGAGATGTACGCCTCGAAGAAACGGTCGGGATGCGCCTTCCCGAAGAACTCCGAGTAGGTCGAGTTGCTCGTCTCGCCGTCGAGCGCGACCACGTCGCCGCGCATCGAGCCGAGCGCCGCGAGCGCGTCGCCGTACGCCCTGCGCGTCGCCACGGCCTCCCCCGCCTGGTACACCGGCGCGCTCCCTCCGTTCGTCGCGAAGACGTGAGGCTTCGTCGAGCGCTCGGGCGGGGCCACCGGCACGCGGATCTGACGGATCCCGCCGAGCTCCTCGACGGCCTCCGCGGTGTTCGCGAGCGCGCGCCCGTGCCAGCCCTGCTGGTTCTCGACCGCCGCCACGCCCTTCCCCTTGAGTGTCTTCGCGATGATCGCCGTCGGCCGGCCCGTGGTGCGCTTCGCCTCGTCGTACGCGCGATCGATCTGCTCGATGTCGTGGCCGTCGATCGTGATCGCGTGCCAGCCGAAGGCCCGGATGCGATCCGCGTACGCGTCGAGGTTCCACTCGTACATCGTGGCGCCGCGCTGGCCGAGGCGGTTGACGTCGACGATCGCGACGAGGTTGTCGAGCTTCCAGAAGCCGGCGTGCTCGACGGCCTCCCACATCGACCCCTCGGCCATCTCGCTGTCGCCGCAGAGCACCCAGACGCGGTACGGCAGGCGGTCGAGGTGCTTGCCGGCGAGCGCGACGCCGATCGCGTTCGCGAGCCCCTGCCCGAGCGAGCCGGTGGCGACGTCGACCCACGGCAGCACCGGGGTGGGATGCCCCTCGAGGCGGCTGCCGAAGCGCCGGTAGGTGAGGAACTCCTCCTCGGTGACGGCGCCCACCGCGCGGTAGATCGAGTAGAGGAGCGGCGAGGCGTGGCCCTTCGAGAAGATCAGGTGGTCGTTGTGCGGATCGTCCGCGCGCGCGAAGTCGTAGCGCAGGTGCTTGGAGACGAGCACCGCCATGAGATCGGCCGCCGACATCGACGACGTCGGGTGGCCGGAGCCCGCCTCGCCCGCGACGCGCACGGAGTCGACGCGCAGCATCTGGCCGATCTCGCGCAGGGTGTCGACGTCGGTCATCTCCCGCCCCTCGCCCGACACGCCCGGCGCCGCCCGGGCGCCGAGAGGCCGCCGTGCCCGAGCGGCCCAGCCTCACGGTAGGGCACACGTGCAGTGTGTCCCGACACGCGCATCCACGCCAGAGCAGGGGGTCCGCGGTGCCGCCTATGCTGCGCCCGTGAGCAGCCCGATCCCCGACGACGTGCGCGCCGCGGTGCAGGCGATCCACGACGCCCCCGCCGTGGCGGTGCTCGCGGTCACCGGCGCGGGCGCGAGCGCGCTCACGTGGCTGTTCGCGGTCCCGGGGGCCTCGCGCACGGTGCTCGAGGCGCGGGTGCCCTACGCGCGCGCCACGATGATCGAGCTGCTGGGGTCGGAGCCCGCCGATTATGTCTCAGCCGCGACCGCCGCGGCGATGGCGCGCGCGGCGATCGCGCGGGCGCGAGCGCTGCAGGGGCTCGATCACGCGGGCGCGCCGTCCGTCGGGTTCGCCTGCACAGCCACGATCGCGACCGACCGCACGAAGCGCGGCGAGCACCGCGTCTGGGTGGCGGTTGCGGACGGGACGCGCGTGGCGTGCTCGGGGCTCGTGCTCGCGAAGGGCGAGCGCGACCGCGCCGGCGAGGAGGACGTCGTCGCGCGGCTCGCGATCCGCGCGCTCGCCGCGGCGTGCGGGGTAGCCGCGCGCGGCGTCGCCCTCCCGCTGCTCGCGGGCGAGCGGGTGGAGACGCGCGAGGAGCCCGCGTGAGCGCCGCCCGCGACGACGTGCTCGCCGCGCTGCTCGCCGAGGCCGGCGAGCCCACCGCGACGGGGGCGCCGCGCTCGGTGACGCACCACCCCGGCGGGCGGCTCGCCGCCGACGAGGGCGTGCGCGGCGCGCTCTTCCCCGGCTCGTTCAACCCGCTCCACCGCGGCCATCGCGAGCTCGCCGACGCGACGGCCACGCTCCTCGGCGCGCCGGTGACCTACGAGCTCGCCGTCGTCAACGTCGACAAGCCGCCGCTCGACCTCGGCGAGGTGCGGCGGCGGCTCGCGCAGTTCGAGCACGCGCGCTGGCCGGTCGCGCTCACGCGCGCGCCGACGTTCGCGGAGAAGGCGCGGCTCTTCCCCGGGGTGACGTTCCTGATCGGGTGGGACACCGCGGTGCGCCTCGTGCACGCCCGCTATTACGGCAGCGAGCGGGCGATGCACGACGCGCTCGACGAGATGCGCGCGCTCGGCTGCCGCTTCCTCGTCGCGGGGCGGCTCGTGGAAGGACGCTTCCGCACGCTCGCGGAGGCGGATCTCCCCGCCGGCAGCGGGGATCTCTTCTCCGCGGTACCGGAGTCGCTGTTCCGCGTGGATCTCTCGTCGACGGAGCTGCGGCTCGAGCGGTGAGGCGGCCGACGGGTGGGCACCCGCCGCCGGACACGCGCAGCCCCGGTCGTCGGGTGGTCACACGCGTCTGGACGGTGCGGTCGCGCCGACCCGGCAAGCGGCGGCTCAGAGCACCGTCGCCCGCTCAGCGCGCCGCTCGACCCGCGACGAGCTCCGGCGCCTCCGCCTCGAGCGCCGGGCGCAGCCAAGCGAGCCCGCGACCGATCGCGTCGGCGACGCCCTCGATCTCGCCCTCGCGGGTCACCGTGGAGAGCGCGAACAGCCCACCGCGCGCGGTGAGCACGCCCTCGTTGAGCAGGAACATCCTCAGCAGCTCGCCGACGTCGCGGCGCGCCGCGCCCACGTCCGCCATCGTGCGCGGCATCGATCTCGCGAACTGCAGGTTGCGGAGCGATCCGACGCCGGTCACGTGCAGCCCCACGCCGCGCTCCGCCGCCACGCGCGCCACGCCGTGCGCGAGCCGGTCGCCGAGGCGGTTCACGTACGCGACGGTGTCTGCGTCGAGCTGGCGCAACGCGGTGAGCCCGGCCAGCGCGGTGATCGGGTTGCCGTTGAAGGTCCCGCTGTGGTGGAGGAAGTCCGGCTCGAGCGGCGAGTAGCGATCCATCAGCGCCGCGCGCCCGCCGAACGCGCCGACCGGGAAGCCGCCGCCGATCGTCTTCCCCATCGCGGTGAGATCCGGCGTGACTCCGTAGAGCTGCTGCGCGCCGCCGAGCGAGAGCCGCAGCGAGACAACCTCGTCGAAGATCAGCAGCCCCCCGTGCCGCGAGGCCTCGTCGCGCAGGTGGCGGAGGAAGCCCTCGGCCGGCGGGAGGAAGCCGCCCGCCATGAACGAGGGGTCGATGATGATCGCGGCGACGTCGTCGCCGTGCTCCTCCATGACGCGCGTGACGCTCGCGGGGTCGTTGTAGACGAACTCGACGACGTGATCGCCGGCACTCGGGATGATCCCGGCGGCCGCGTGGCCGCCCCTCACCTCGAAGTCGTCGTGGGAGCCGTGGTAGGAGCCCTGCGCCTTCGCGATCTTCGCGCGGCCGGTCGCGGCGCGCGCGGCGCGCACCGCCATCATCACCGCCTCGGTGCCGGAGTTCGTGAAGCGCACGCGCTCCACGGAGGGGATGCGCTCGACGAGCAGCTCCGCGAGCTGCGGCGCCCACGGGTTCGCCGCCGCCCAGCCGGTGCCGCGCGCGACCTGGCGCGTGACGGCCTCGACGACCGCGGGGTGGGCGTGCCCCAGGATCACCGACGACATGTTCGTCGTGCAGTCGAGGTAACGGTGGCCGTCAACGTCCTCGAGGTAGGCGCCGGCGCCGCCCTCGATCACGAGCGGGTAGGGGCGGAAGAAGACCGAGTTGCGCGTGTCGCCGCCGGGCATCGCCGCGCGCGCCCGCTCGTACCACTCGCCGCTCTTCGGGGTGCGCTCGCGGTAGCGGCGCTCGGCCTCCTCGCGCAGCGCGTCGAGCGCGTTCGGCATCGGCAGCACCCCCCTCGTGCGGCAGCGGTGTCGGCGTGGAGCGGAGCATAGACGGCGGGCGCCGCGGACTCCGCCTGCCGCTCCGCGATCAGTTAGATGCCACTTACGTTAACATCCTCTTCGGCGCGGACGACAGCGCGATGTGCCTGATGGAGGCGCCGAACGCGGAGGCCGTCGTGAAGGCGCACCGGCGCAACGGCGTGCCGCTCACCCGCGACCGGGTGACCGAGGTCACGACGCTGATCTAGCCGCGAGCGCTCGCGTGGGGCGGTGGCGCCGCCCGCCGTCAGCGTCCCGCGAATGGCGGGCGGCGGACCGTGTCCACAACAGCCGGGGGACTCGCGAGCGGCGCCCGCGGGTCGCCCGTCGCTGTACGAGACCTCCCTGACCTCAGTCCTCGCGCGCGCTGCCTATGCTGGATCCGGGCGAGTCTCGCCATCCCACCATCCAGCAAGGAGGTCGCGCGATGGCCGTCTTCGACCAGATGGCCGCGATGGGCCACGAAGAGGTGATCTTCCACTCCGACCCCGCGTCCGGGCTGCGGGCGATCGTCGCCATCCACTCGACCGCGCTCGGGCCGGCGCTGGGCGGCGCGCGCTGGCACCCCTACGCCACCGAGGAGGAGGCGCTCGAGGACGTGCTGCGCCTGGCGAGCGCGATGACCGCGAAGGCCGCCGTCGCCGGGATCGACCTCGGCGGCGGCAAGGCCGCCGTGATCGGCGACCCCGCCGCCAAGACCGACGCGCAGATCCGCGCGTACGCGCGCTTCGTCGACGGGCTCGGGGGACGGTACATCACGACCACCGACGTCGGCACGACGACGCGCGATATGGACCGCATCCGCGAGGAGACGCGCTACGTCGTCGGCCTCTCGGCCGAGCGCGGCGGGGGCGGCGACACCTCGATCCTGACCGCGCAGACGGTCGTCGCCGGGATGCGCGCGGCGATGCGGTTCGCGCTCGGCGACGAGTCGTTCCGCGGCCGCCACGTCGTCGTCTCCGGCGTGGGCAAGGTCGGCGCGCGCGTCGCGCGGCAGGCGGTCGCGGAGGGTGCGCGCGTGACCGTGAGCGACGTGCGCGCGGACGCCGTGCGTGCGCTCGCGGCCGAGATCCGCGCGGAGGTCGTGGCGCCGGAGCGGGCGCACGCGGTCGAGTGCGACGTTTTCTCGCCGAACGCGCTCGGCAAGGTCCTCACCCGACGCACGATCCTCCAGCTGCGCTGCCGCGTCGTGTGCGGCGGCGCGAACAACCAGCTCGAGGAGGATCCCGCCAGCGCGTCGGCGCTCGCGGCCCGCGGCATCGTCTACGCGCCGGACTACGTCGTGAACTGCGGCGGTCTCATCAACGCCGGCGTCGAGTGGGAGGGGTACGACGCCTCGCGCGCGCACGCGCTCGCCGATCGCGTCTACGACACCACGCTCGACGTGCTCGAGGAGGCACAGCGGCGCGGCATCTCGACCGCCGAGGCGGCGGCGCTGCGCGTCGAGCGGCGGCTCGCGGCCGCGCGCCTCGCGCGCGAGGCGCAGCGCGCCACGGCCTAGCCGCGACCCACCTAGCCGCGACCGAGGCGCGACGGCCTAGGCGGGTCGCGTCCCGAAGGAGACGCGCACGGGCTCCCCTCGCGACCACTCGCTCGCGTAGCCGTCCTCCGCGCGCACGTCGACGAAGCCGGCGTCGCGCATCAGCGCCAGCAGCTCTCCCTCGAGGTACTCGTGGCCGTCGAGGCGTCGCTCCTCCGAAGCGACGAGCGCACCGTCGCGCCAGAGCTCGACACGGATCTCGCGCGAGTGCGCGCGCTCGGCGGGGTCGAAGGCAACGAGCCGCGTGCGCATGTCGAGCTCGCTCCCGTCGGCGGCGCGGCGCCGGGTCCCCTGCGCCGGCCAGGGCTCGGGGAGCGGCGGGACCCGCTCGACCTGCCGCCGCCAGCGCTCCTCGGTCATCGCGGGACCGCCGCTGTCGATCGCGATGGAGCCCCCGGGCTCGAGGTGCTCGTAGAAGGAGCGCAGTGTGTCGGGAGCTCGTGAGCCGGCAAGCCCGAACGAGCCGCAGACGAAGATCGTGCGGTAGCGCCGCGGGATGTCGAGCGCGTGCATCGGCTGCTCGTACAGCCGGGGCGACAGCCCCCCGCGCTTCGCGGCCTCCGCGCACCAGGCGAGCATGTCGCCGGAGATGTCTGCGCCGTCGACGTCGAGGCCGGCGCGGAGGTAGGGGATGAGCAGCCGGCCGGTTCCGCACCCGACGTCGACCGCCGGCTCGCCCGAGCGCTCGATCACGCCGCGGTAGTAGTCGATCTCCGGGCCGTCCTGGTTGAACTCGGCCCACCAGCGGGCGACGAGCCCGAAGTGCCAGGTCTGCAGCGCGTCGGGCATCGGCACCCCCTCCGCGGTCGATGTTAGGCCCGCGGCGCCCGGCCGCCATCGCCCGTCGTTCACCGTCCGCCGGTCGGACGCGCGCCGCCTCCCGTCGGCTGACAACCCGCCGGCCGCCCCGCTACCGTCCGCGCATGCCGAACGAGCACGCCGACCTCCGCGCCGCCGTCGATGCCGCGTTCCCCACCGTGCGCGCCTCGCTCGAGCGGCTCGTGCGCATCCCCTCGATCAGCGCCGAGGGCGCGGACTCGCCGGCCCTGCGTGACTCCGCCGAGGCCGTCGCCGCCGAGCTCGAGGGCGCGGGGCTCGCCGGCGTGCGCCTGCTC
>VGNK01000052.1 GCA_016866055.1 Chloroflexota bacterium
AGCGCCGCCGGCGAGGGCTCCGCCCCCGCCGCAGCCTCGGCATCCGCCGCCCCCGCGCCGGCACGGCCCCGCGAGCGCCCGGTCGTCGTACTCGACCCCGGCCACGGCGCAGAGGAGGTCGGCGCCGCCGCGTACGGCGTCGTCGAGCGCGACTCCAACCTGGACTTCGCGCTCCGCGCCGAGCGGCTGCTGCTCGCGCACGGCGTGGACGTCGTCGTGACGCGCCGCTCGGAGGGCCGGGCGGAGGGGGCGCAGGCGGCGGCGCCGGGCTTCTTCGCCACGCGCGCCGACCTGCTTGCCCGCGTTCGCACGGCGAACGCCGCGGAGGGCGACGTGTTCGTTTCGATCCACTCGAACGGATCCGCCGACCCGTCGCTCCGCGGCGTCGAGGTCTACTACGACAGCCACCGCCCCTTCGGCGCCGAGAACCTCGCGCTCGCGCAGCAGTTGATCGCGAGCACGCACGCCGCGCTCGCCGAGGCGGGTTTCTGGACCCCGAGCCGCGGGGTGTTCGACGCCGCCTGCTGGCGCTCGCGCAGCGGGCGCTGCGTGGGGCTGTACGTGCTCTCGCCCGAGGGGACGACGACCAGCGGCCAGCCCGACCCGCGCGTCGCGCCGGCGGCGGGGGCCACGCCGCCTCCGACGACGCAGGTCAAGGAGGCGACGATGATGCCCGGCGCGCTCGTCGAGCTGCTCTTCATCTCGAACCCCGAGGACGCCGCGCTGCTGCGCTCGGACGCCGCGCGCGAGGCGCTCGCCCGCGGGCTCGTCGCCGGCATCCTCGCGTTCCTCGGGCTCTGACGCCGCGCCGCGCGACGGGACGGCCGCGCGACCTCGGACGCGGTCGCGACCGCGCGAAGCGCGCGCGGGGCCCGCGCCGCGAGGCGGGGACGCGTCCGCCCCGCGCTCTCTCAGGCATGATTGTCGCGCCCGGCCCTGCGGCGTATACGTGAGCCTCACGAACGCGAGGGTCGCGCCGGGCGGCGCGCAGCTGTGGCGACAGCAGGATGGCAGGGCGCGATGGACTGGCGCGACTCCCCCGAGCAGGCGAGCTTCCGTGCCGAGGTGCGCAGGCTCATCACCGAGGAGCTCCCTGCGCGCTACCGTCGGGGCGATGGCGACTGGGATCACGACCGCGTCTCCGCAGATCCGGAGGCGCGCGCGGCGGCGAAGGCCTGGGGTGACGCGCTCGCGAAGCGAGGCTGGTTCGCGCCGCACTGGCCGAAGGAATACGGCGGCGGCGGGATGAGCCCGATGGAGCAGTTCGTCTTCCGCCAGGAGATGGCGATCGCCGACGCCCCGCACGTGGGCGGTCAGGGCACGCGCCAGCTCGGCGCCACCCTCATCGTGCACGGCAGCGACGAACAGAAGCGCGAGCACCTGCCGAAGATCCTGAGCGGCGAAGTGAACTGGCGGCAGGGCTACTCGGAGCCGGGCGCCGGCTCCGACCTCGCCTCGCTCCAGACCCGCGCGGTGCGCGACGGCGACGACTACGTGATTAACGGGCAGAAGATCTGGACCTCGGGCGCGCACTACGCCGACTGGCTCTACGTGCTCGTGCGCACCGACCCGACGGCGCCGAAGCACCGCGGGATCTCGTTCCTGCTGGTCGACAAGCAGACGCCGGGGATCACGATCCGCCCGCTCATCAACATGGGCTGGGAGCACGGCTTCAACGAGACGTTCTTCGAGGACGTGCGTGTGCCGGCGCGCAACCTGGTGGGCGAGGAGAACCGCGGCTGGTACGTCGGCGTGACGCTGCTCGACTTCGAGCGGTCGAACATCGACGGCGCCGTCACGGCGCGGCGCGAGATCTCCGAGCTGATCGACTACGCGCGCGGCAACGAGGGGAAGTCGAAGTCGCGGCTGTCGGAGATCGACGCGATCCGGCACGAGCTCGCGCAGGACTTCATCGAGACCGAGGTCCAGTACAACTTCAGCTTCCGGATCATCTCGATGCAGAACCGCGGGATGATCCCGAACTACGAGGCGTCGACGGCGAAGCTCTTCGCCTCGGAGTTGCGGCAGCGGCTGGCGCGGACGGGGACGAAGGTGTTCGGTCTCTACTCGAACATCTGGCGCGACCTCGACGGCGGGGCCGCGCACGCGCCGATGGGCGGACGCTTCACGCGTGCGTACGTGCTCTCGGTGCCGGCGACGATCGCGGGCGGGACGTCGGAGATCCAGCGCAACATCATCGCGACGCGCGGGCTCGGCCTCCCGCGCGGGTAGCGCGGCGGACGCGCACGCACGGAACGGACGGGCCCGCCGGAAGGCGGGCCCGTCCGTTCTCGGCTTCGCAGCGTGGCGCGGATCTGCGGCTAGGCCTTCGTGCGCCAGTACCAGCGCGGTCCGACGCCGTAGGTCGCGAGGCCGTAGGCCCACGTCCCCGAGACGAGGTCCATGCCGGCGAAATCCTTCTGGAACGCGTTGTTGTCGCGCGAGACGAAGAGCTGCAACAGCGGCGGCCCCTCCTTGATGTAGCGCTCCTCGAAGGGCCGGATCGCCGCGCGGCGCTCTTCGAGCGTGAGTGCCTGCAACATCTTGTCGAGCGCGTCGTCGGCCCAGGTCTTCTCGTAGGACTGGTAGTTGCGACCGCCCTTCGAGTGGTAGTAGGTGCGCGCGTCGAGCGCCCCGTCCGGCACCATCGTGTGGTGGTACGTGCGCGACTCGAACTCGCGCGAGTTCAGCAGGTTCGTGTACGAGGCGTAGTCGGTGACCGGCGTGATGTCCATCTGCATCTTTGGGAACACCTTCGACCAGTGTTCCTTCTGGCGGACGGCCATGTCGAAGGTGACCCCCGACGATTGTGTCGGCTGGTTCTTGAACTTGATGCCCTGGCCCTCGGGATAACCCGCCGCGGCCATGAGCTTCACGGCCTCCTGGATGTCCTTCTGCTTCGTATCGGGGTTGAAGCCGGGCGTCGCCTTCACCTGGTCCGAGGTGAGCGCCTCCGGGAACATCACGTGCAGCGGACCGCTGTACAGCCACCCCGGTCCGACCGCGTCGCCCAGCGCCTTGTAGTCGTTCGACAGTTGCAGCGCCTGACGCACGCGATCGTCCTTGAAGAATGACAGCTTCAAATTGACGGCGAAGTGGTACCAGCCGAAGTTCGGCTGCCCGAACCACTGCGCGTCCTTCACCGACGCGCGCAGCTGGGGTTCCTCGTGCGGCTGCACCCCGCCGATCGTGCTCACCTCGCCGGTGATGAACGCGGCGACCTCCGACGCACGGTCGGCGACGACGAGCTTCTCGAACGTCTCGATGCCCGGACGCCCGCCCTCGTCCCAGGCCCGGTAGTACTCGGGGTTCGCCTTGAAGACCTGGCGCGTTCCTTCGACGAACTGCGTCTGGATCCACGCGCCGGTGCCGACGAACTTCATCGGGTCGGAGTAACCGAGCTGGTCCTGCTCCTTCGGAATCATCTGCGCCCGCGGGTCGGCGAACGCCGCGAGCAGCGACCCGTTCGGTGTCTCGAGCGTGAGCTTCACCGTGCGCTCGTTGACGGCCTCCGCACGCTTCAGTCCGACGAACTGCCCGGCGCGCGCGTACTTCTTCGCCGCCTCGGGGTCGAGCAGGCCGGCCTTGCGGTTGATGCTGTACGCGACGTCCTCGGCGGTGAAGATGCGGCCGTTCGTGGGCGGCTTATTGTGCGTCTTGATGCCGGGGCGGAGCTTCAGGACGATCTCCATGCCCCGAGGGTCGCGTACTTCGTGCGACTCGAGCAGATCGGGCTGGAGTTTCATCGTCCAGCCGTTCGCGTAGAACAGCCGGTCGTTGACGTACTCGAGGTCCGAGCCGGCGATCGAGATGTCGGGGTCCTGCTGTCGGGTCGTGTCGCGGACGGCGCGGCGGAAGATCCCGCCCTTCACGAGCTCCTTCGAGTTCACCGGCACGACGCCCAGCTTCGAGTCGAAGCCGTCGGCCCGCTTCACCTTCGACGGAGCACCGCTGACGGCCGCGGGACTGCCGGCCTGCGCGGGTCCCTGCTGTGCAGCCTTCGGGGCGGCCTTCGTCTCATCACCGCCGCCGCAGCCGATGAGCGCGGCGCCGGCGAGCCCGGCGGCGGTGGCCGACGCCCCTCGCAGCACGGCGCGGCGTCCCCAGCGGCGGCGCACCCAGTCGTTGCCCTCGCGCATCGCGATTCCCTCACCTGGGAGGCGCCCCCCGACCGGCAGCCACCGCCCGCTTGGCGACGCATTCCCACCGGCTCCCATCCTTGTGCACGCCCGTGCGGCGTCGCAATCAGAACCATGATTCTCCGCCTCGCAGGTGGGTACCTAAGATTCCGCCCGACTCGCACGGGGCAGGAGGGCAGGATGGCGAAGTACGCGGCGCGACGGGTGGTCGGTCTCGTCCCCACCGTGCTGCTGCTGCTCTTCCTCGTCGTCGTGATGATCGAGCTCATCCCCGGCGACATCATCGACCTGATCCTCGAAGAGAAATTCGCGAAGGACGATGCAGGGCGCGTCACCCTCCAGCGCGAGCTCGGGCTCGATCGCCCGCTGCCGCTGCGCTATGCCGAGTACAGCCTCGGCGTGGTCCGGGGCGACTTCGGTGAATCGATGTGGACGAAGCAACCCGTCAGCCACCTCATCCTCGGGCGGGCCGGCGTCACGATCGAGATCGGGGTGTTGTCGATCGTGATCGGGTCGGTGATCGGGATCGGGATCGGGACGGTCTCGGCCGTGCGGCAGGACAGCCTGCTCGACTACGTCCTGCGCAGCGCCGCGATCCTCGGAATCAGCGTGCCGACGTTCGTGCTGGCGACGGCCGTCGTCGTCTTCCCCGCGATCTGGTGGGGTGTGGCGCCGAGCCTGCGCTACGTGTCGCCCGCCGAGGATCTCGTCCGGCATCTGCAGATCATCGCGCTGCCCTCGCTCGTGCTCGGCATCTCGCTCGCGGCGACGCTGATGCGCCTGACGCGTACCACGATGCTCGAGGTACTGCGACAGGACTACATCCGCACGGCGCACGCGAAGGGCATCCGCGCGTCGCGCGTGGTGATGGGACACGCACTGAAGAACGCGATGATCCCTGTGATCACGCTGCTCGGCTTGCAGATCGCGTTCCTGATCGGCGGCTCGGTCATCATCGAGGCCGTGTTTGCGATTCCGGGAGTCGGGCGCCTCCTGCTCGGCGCGATCGCGAGCCGCGACTACCCCGTTGTACAGGGCATCGTGGTGATCCTCGGGCTCTTCGTGATGGCGACGAACCTGCTGATCGACCTCTCCTACGCGTGGCTCGATCCGCGCATCCGATACGCGTGATGCGGGCGTAGGCAGGAAAGGGGAGCGCCATGGCCTCCGGGGGAATCGCGGTTCGAGCGCCCGCGGGGGCGGGCGAGCGCCGGCGCTTGCGGCTTGCGACACGCCGGACCATGGAGTTCACGCGACGCAAACCGCTCGGGGCGTTCGGCGGGGTCGTGATGGTCGTGCTCGTGCTCATGGCGATCTTCGCCGACGTGGTCGTCCCCTTCGACCCGATGGCGCACTCGCCCGACGTGCTGCGCGGACCGAGCGCGCAGCACGTCGCCGGCACCGACCAGTTCGGCCGCGACGTGATGAGCCGCATCATCCTCGGGGGCCGCACGTCGCTCTACGTCGGCCTGGCGGTGACGGTGCTCTCGCTCATCCCCGCGATTGCCCTCGGAATGGCGAGCGCCTTCTTCGGCGGATGGGTCGATTACGCGCTGCAGCGGCTCGTCGACACCGTGCAATCGATCCCGTACCTGATCATGCTGATCGCCACGATGGTCGTGCTCGGGCCGAGCCTGACGAACGTCGTCGTCGCGCTCGCCTTCCGGCGCGCGATCACGGAGAGCCGCGTGATGCGCGGCGCGACGATGTCGATCATGAACCAGACGTACGTCGAGGCGGCCCGCGCGATCGGCTCGACGGACACGCGGATCATGGTTCGGCACCTCGTCCCCAACATCATGCCGACGGTGATCGTGATCGCGTCGATCGGCTTCGGCGGAGTGATCCTCGCGGAGGCGTCGCTCAGCTTCCTCGGCTACGGCGTGCCGCCCCCGACGCCGTCGTGGGGCGGGATGCTCGCGGCGGACGGGCGCGCGTACATGTATGCCGCACCGTGGATGCTGATCGCGCCGGCGACCGCGCTCGCGCTCGTCGTCTTCGGCGTGAACATGTTCGGCGACGCGCTGCGCGACGTGCTCGACCCGCGCATGCGCGGTACGTCGTAGCGGGTCGCATCGCGTCGCAAGCGGGTCAGCCCGGCCCCGCGGCCGTGAGGTACGCGTGGACCGCCGCCGCGACGTTGCGGAAGAACGCGTTCGCGTACGTCCCGTCGGTGAGGATCGCGATCGAGTAGCGCGCCGCGCTCGCCTCCACGATCGCGACGTCGTGCGCCGCCCCCGTCCAGTCGCCCGTCTTGTTCGCGATCGCCGCGCTCTCATCGGCGATCCCGGCCGGGATGCGATCGCGGATCCACTGGTCCTGGAGCAGCTCCCGCACGTCCGCGCTCGCGCGCTGGCTCGGATAGCCGCGCGCGATCGCGGCGCCGAGCAGCGCCATGTCCCACGCGCTCGTGCTGAGCCGCTCGCGCGCGACCGAGGTGCGCCGGAGCGCGAGCCGCGCCAGGTGCTGATCGACGTGCCGGTCGCCCACGAGGTCGCGCACGAGATGGGCGAGCGCGTTGTCGCTGCCGACCGCCATCAGCCGGATCGCCTCGCCCACCGCGCAGGACGAGCCGCCGCGCGCCGGCTACGGGACACGTTCGATCCCACCGCGGCCGAGCGTGTACAGCGCCCGCGCGAAGGTGACGATCACGAGCTCGCCGGCCCCGTCGGTGGCGAACGAGGCGATCGGGAGCCCGCTGTCGAGGAGCAGCCACGCCTGCGCCGGCTCCCCGGGAGAGACCCGCCAGATCCGCCCGCTGCAGAAGTCGCCGTAGATGAAGGAGCCCTCGAGCTCCGGGAAGAGCGACCCGCGGTAGACGCGGCCGCCCGTGATCGCGCAGTCGCCGGCCGAGTGGCCGTACACCGCGTGTGCGCGATCGAACGCCTCCGGCCCGCAGCGCGGGCGGTAGCAGGCCCACCCCTCCATCTCGCCCCAGCCGTAGTTGCCGCCCGGCCGGACGCGGTTGACCTCCTCGTAGCGCTCCTGGCCGACGTCGCCGACCCACACCTCGCCGGTCACCTGGTCCACGCTGAGCTGCCAGGGGTTGCGGAAGCCGTACGCGAAGATCTCGGGGCGCGCCGTGGAATCGCCGACGAACGGGTTGTCGGCGGGGATCGCGTAGCCGTCGGGACCGGAGACGTCGAGCCGCAGGATCGATCCGTGCAGCGTCGCGGGGTTCTGCCCGAGCTCGCGCGGATCGCCGATGCCGCCGCCGTCGCCGACCCCGAGGTAGAGGTGCCCGTCCGGGCCGAACGCCAGCCCGCCGCCGTTGTGCCAGACGACCGGCTGCTCGATCTCGAGCAGCACCTCCTCGGTCGCCAGGTCGAACACCTCGCCGTCGAGCACGGTCACCCGCGAGAGGACCGACCGCAGCGGCCACTCCGCCGTGTAGTAGAGGTACGCGCGACGGTCGCGCTCGAAGGCCGGGGAGAGCGCGACGGCGAGCAGGCCCTCTTCGGCCGTGAGCTCCGCGGGGAGGCTCGCCGCGACGTTCGCCACGAGGCGCGGCTCACGTTCCGAGGCCGCGCTGCGCGCGACGTTCCAGACGAAGCCGGTCTTCGTGTAGACGAGCAGCTCCCCCGCGCGCCCGGGGATGGCGGCGACGCCGACCAGCTGCTCGAAGGTCGCGGCGGGCGCGAGCGGCGCCAGCCGGTAGCCGTCGAACGCCCGATCGACGGGCGTCTCGAGCGCGGTCAGGACGACCGGGCCGGGCCGCTGCGAGCGCGGGCGGATCACCAGGGCGGAGGTGACGAACAGGACCGCGACGAGGATGAGAAGAACCGGGAGCCGCCGCAACCCGCGACCTTTCGGCGTGCCGGCTGGTCGCGGCCGCGACCGTCGCCCTGCGGCGGTGGGAGCAGAGCGAGACGAGTCTAGGGTCGCGGCCGCGCAGGTTCGACGAGGCGAGCGCCGTCGCGCCGGCTCACGCGAGGTGCCGGCGGAACCAGTCGAGCGTCGACACCCACGCGTCGGACGCGGCGGCGGGCTGGTAGTTCGCGCCGGTGTCGTTGAAGAACGCGTGCCCGGCGCCCGGGTAGATCTTCACCTCGTACGGACGTCCGGAGGCCTTGAGCTGCTCCTCGACGCGCGGTGCCTGCGAGGTGACGCGCTGGTCCGTGGCGCCGTAGATCGCAAGGATCGCCGCGCGCGTGCGGCTGAGCTGCTCCATCAGCCGCACGGTGCCGTAGTAGGGGACCGCGGCGCGCACGTCGGCGCTCGCGATCGCCGCCTCCCACGTGTAACCGCCCCCAAGGCAGAAGCCGGTGACGCCGAGCGCGCCGGCCGCGACGTACGGCTGTGCCCGGAGATGGGCGAGCCCCGCGAGCGAGTCCGCGATGAGGTCGTCCGGGCTGGAGCGTCCGAGGAAACCGGTGTTCTCGTTGGCCTCGGGCCTGGTCCCGCCGGCGCGCGAGACCAGGTCGATCGCGAGCGCGGCGAAGCCCTCCTTCGCGTAGCGGCGGGCGACGTCCCGGATGTGGTCGTTGAGCCCGCGGTTCTCGTGGATGACGAGGACGCCGGGGACGCGCGCGGCGTCGCGCGGACGCGCGAGGTACGCCAGCAGCGCCGACGCGGGGCCGTCGAACCGGATGTCGCCGGCCTGGATCGCCGGGTCGGTGGGGGAGACGCCCGGCCCGGTCGCGGGGCGAGCGGCCGCCTGGGTCGGGGTCGCGGGGGCGGGGGTGGCCGCCGGCGGGAGCGTCGCCGTGGCGGGCGGTTCGCTCGCGGTCGCTCCGGGAGACGTGGTGGCGGCCGCCTGCTCGGAGCCGGGGCCGCATCCGAGCGTCGCCAGGATCGACGCGGTGAACGGCACGCTGCCGGTGATGAGCAGCACGCGCTTCAGGAGGTCGCGACGGCTGAGCCTGCGCTCGTGGTACTCGTCGGCGAACTCCTCGATCAGGTACCGCTGGTGGGCGTTCAGATCCATCGCATCGTCCCTCGCGCAAGGGTGGTGTGGCCGGCCCGCGCGGAAGGTAGGGGGAACTGTCAAGGAAGTGTTGGCCGCGGCGAGGTCGCGCCCGCGCGGGGCTCACGCGGTTCCACGCCGGGCTCACAAGCCTGCGCGCTCCCTCGCGCGGCGTCCGCCCTCCGCCAGCCACTGGGACGCGCGCACCGCCGCGCTCGCGCCGTCCCCGGCCGCGGCGATCAGCAGCCGCGCGGAGCCGCCACGGATGTCCCCCGCCGCCATCACCCCCGGCACGCTCGTGTCGAGGCGCGCGTCGGTGATCACGTGCCCGGCGGCGTCGAGCTCGACGGCGCCGCGCAGGAACGCGGTGCTCGGCTCGAGCCCCGCATAGAGAAACGCGCCGTCCGCGGCCAGCTCGCGCTCCCCGCCGCTCCCCTCGTGCCGCGCCACGACCGCGGTCACGCCGTCCGGGCCGCCGATGATCCGCATGACGCGGCTCTCGTGGACCCTCTCGACGTTGCGCGCCGCCTCGATGCGCGCGCGCGCGATCGCCATCGCGTGCATCGCGCGGCCGGGGTGCACGAGCACCACGCGCGCGGCGAGCGTCGCGAGGTGCGCTGCCTCGTCGGCTGCCGAGTCCCCGCCGCCCGCGACCACCACGGTCTTGCCCGCGAAGAAAGGCCCGTCGCAGACGCCGCAGTAAGAGACACCGCGGCCCTGGAACTCCTCCTCGCCCTCGATCCCCGCGCGACGCACGGTCGACCCCATCGCGAGGATCACGGTCGCCGCGGACAGCGTCCTTCCGCTGTCGAGCGCCAGCTCGATCCCGTCGGCGCCGCGCGCGAGCCGCGTGACCTGCGAGAGCTCGAATTCGACGCCCGCGTCCATCACGCGCGCCGCCAGCTCGGGACCGAGGTCGAACCCTCGCACCTCGCCGAGCCCCGGGTAGTTCTCGATGCGGCCGATGTTCACGAGCTGCCCGCCCCCGGCGAGCGGGTCGACGAGCAGCACGTCGTGGCCGATCTGCCGCGCGATCAGCGCGGCGCTCAGCCCCGCCATGCCGCCACCGACGACGACGATCTCGCGCCGCGCCATCGCCTCCCCCTCGCCTGCGGACGCCGACGAGGATACGGCAGCCGCATCGCGCCTCTGCATCTGCGATAGGCTCACCGCGTCCGCGACGGGCGGGGGCGGCGAGCGGCGAACCGCAGGCCCGCCGCGCCCCCGGCCGCGGCGTTCGGGAGGATCGATGCCGCAGACCCTGAGCCGCGAGTACGCCGCCGCGCTCGCCGCGGTCCCCGAGCGCGCCCGCGCTCTGCTCGAGGGCGCGATCGACGCGCACGTGCACGCCTCGCCGGACCCCTACGCCGCGCGCCGCACCGACTCGCGCCAGCTCGTGCGCATGGCGGTCGCCGCCGGGATGGCCGGGCTCGTGCTGAAGAGCCACGAGTATCCGACGCAGCCGCTCGCGTGGGCGCTGCAAGAGGAGACCCCCGGCTTCCGCGTGCACGGCGCGCTCTCGCTCGACCAGGCGAACGGCGGGATCAACCCCGAGGCCGTCGAGGTCTCGCTGCGCATGGGCGCGACCGTGATCTGGATGCCGACGTTCGACTCTGTGATGTCGCGCTCGCGGCCGATGCCCGGCCGCGAGTTCACCACGCCGCCGGTGCCGGTCGTCGACGACCGGGGCGCGCTGCTCCCCGCCGTCCACGAGGTGCTCGACTGCATCAGGCGCCACGACGCCGTGCTCGCGAGCGGCCACCTCTCCGGCGATGAGACGCTGACGCTGCTGCGCGAGTCGCGCAGGCGCGGCATCCGATCGGTGATCACCCACGCCTCGTTCTGGATCCCGGTCGAGGTGCAGCAGGAGGTCGCCCGGCTCGGCGGGCACATCGAGCACTGCGCGATCGCCTCGACCCGCCCGAACGGGGACGAGGTGACGGCGGATATCGTGCAGCAGGTGCGCGCGGTCGGGATCGAGCACGTGGTGCTGTCGACCGACCTCGGGCAGGCGGATCATCCCGATCCGCCCGTCGGGTTCGGGCAGTGGATCGAGCGGTTCCTGGCGGCCGGCTTCTCGGCGCAGGACGTCGGACGCATGGTGAGGCGGAATCCGGGGGAGCTGCTCGGCTGAGCCTCCGGGGCCGCCCGGGGCGGGCGGCGGAATCGAGGAGATGCAGATGGCGATCGAGCTACACAACCCGACCGCGCCGGAGCCCGCGGCCCAGGACGGGCTGCAGGAGATGCCGGAGCTGCGCGAGTCGGTCGTCGCCGTGCTCGAGAACGGCAAGCAGCACGCGAAGCTGATCCTTGAGGAGATCGCGAAGGAGCTGGGGACGCGTCACGGCGTGATCCACTCGATGACGCGTCACAAGCCCGTGTCGACCCCCGCCGATCCCGCGATCCTCGACGAGCTCGCGCAGTCGGCGGACTGGGTGCTGCTCGGGAGTGCCGACTGAGGGTCCTGCACGGCGTGGAGTATCCACGCCGCCGTCGAGCTCGAGAAGCGCGGCACCCCGACCGTCACGCTGGCGTCGACCGCGTTCCAGCAGCTCGCGAAGCTGCAGGCGCGGGCGATGGGGTTCCCGGACCTCCGCATGATCGTCATCCCGCACCCGCTCGGCGGCATCCCGCCCGAGGAGGTGCTCGCGAAGGTGCCCGCCGCCGCCGACGCGGTCGGTGAGCGCTTCGGCGTGAGCTAGCGCGCGCGTCGCGCCCGGAGAGGCCCCCGCATGCAGGTCAACCTCGACTTCCCGCCGATCGTCGAGCTCGAGGACGACTCGCTCGAGGCGATCCAGGACTTCTTCGAGACGCAGGGGTGGACGGACGGCCTGCCGTTCATCCCGCCGACGCGCCAGCGCGTGCGCGAGATGTACCAGCACGTCGACTGGGCGCCGAGCGACGTGATCGCGGTGCTCGGCCCGCGCAACGGCGAGGCGACGCTCGAGCGCATCGCGACGAATGCGGTGATGGCGGGCTGCCGGCCGGAGCACTTCCCGGTCGTCGTCACGGCGGTGCAGGCAGTAGCCCAGGAGCCGTTCAACCTCTCCGGCATCCAGGCGACGACGCACCCGTGCGCCGTGCTCGTGCTGATCAACGGGCCGGTCGCATCGGAGCTCGGCGTGAACAGCGGGCCGAACTGCTTCGGGCAGGGCGCGCGGGCGAACGCCGCGATCGGGCGGGCGGTGCGGCTCGCGCTGCAGAACATCGGCGGTGGCACGCCGGGCGACGGCGACCGCGCGACGCACGGCTCGCCGGCGAAGTACGCGTTCTGCGCGGCGGAGAACGAGGCGCAGAGCCCGTGGGAGCCGCTGCACGTCGAGCACGGCTTCGCCCCCGACGACAGCGTCGTCACCGTGCTCGCCTGCGAGGGTCCGCACAACATCAACGATCACGGGAGCATCGGCGGGCTCGGCATCCTGACGACGGTGTCGACCTCGCTCCGGCAGTCCGGGAGCAACAACATCGGCGCGGGTCGCGGCGAGCCGATGGTCGTGTTCGGCCCGGAGCACGCGGAGCAGGTCGCGCGCGACGGCTACTCGAAGGACGACGTGAAGCGCTTCCTCTGGGAGCACACGCGGCTGCCCGTGGCGGACTGGTCGCCCGACTGGCGCACGGAGGAGCGGCTCGCCGCGCTCGAGTCCGACACCGGGCAGCGCGAGTTCACGCGGCTCACCGCGACGTGGCAGGACCTCGACGTGATCGTGGCGGGCGGGCCGGGGAAGCACTCGTGCTGGCTGCCGACGTTCGGCGGGACGGGCACGGTGCTCCGGCGCATCGAGCGCGCCGACGGGACGCCGGTGCGCTCGATCTTCCGCCCGTAGCCGCGGGGCGATGAGCGAGCCGCTCGTCGACGCGCGGCCGCTGCGCGAGCGGATCGCGGACCTCGACCTCGATCGGCTCGCGGATCTCGACGCCGCGCAGGAGCGGCTGCACGCCGCCGGGCTCACGGACGGCCTCCCCGCGATCCCGCCCACGGCGGCGCGCGTCGCGGCGATGCTCCAGGGGTGCGACCCCTCGGGGCACCCGGCGCTCGGCCCGCTGCCTCCCGGCTTCATGACCCCGACGCCGTGGGACCTCGCGGCGTGCGCGGTGCTCGCGGGCTGCCGGCCGGGCGTGCTGCCGCTGATGGTGGCGGCGCTCTCGGCCGTCGTGGATCCCGCGTTCAACCTGCTCGGCATCCAGACCACCACGGGCGCGGCGGCGCCGCTCTTCGTCGTGAACGGGCCGGTGGTGGGCGCGCTCGGGATCAACGCCGGGCACAGCGCGCTCGGGCCGGGCGCGCGGGCGAACGCGGCGATCGGGCGTGCGCTGCGGCTGGTGCTCCAGAACGTGGGGCTCGCCGTGCCCGGGGCCGGCGACATGGCGACGCACGGGCACCCCGGGAAGTACACGTGGCTCGTCGCCGAGCACGAGGCGGAGAGCCCGTGGCCGCCGTTGCACGCCACGCGCGGGCTCCCCGCGAACGCGAGCGCCGTGACCGCGGTCGGCGGCGTGGGCAACGTGGAGGTCGTGCTCCCGCTCTCGAGCGCGCCGGCGCTCGTGCGCACGATGGGGCGCTCGATGCTCGTCGGCGGGAACCTCGGGCACGGGCACTTCGGGTCCGGGCAGCCGCTTGTGCTGCTGCCCCCCGAGTGCGCGCGCTTCCTCGCGAAGCACGGCTACGACCGTGCGCGCTTCCAGGCGGAGCTCG
>VGNK01000053.1 GCA_016866055.1 Chloroflexota bacterium
GGAGCGCCGCCACCACGTCGGCGGCCGTCTCCGCGTCGACCCGCCAGCCGGCGTGCACCGCGAGCGGCCGCGCGGCGGACGTCCGCACCCAGTACCCGACGACCTCGCCCCCGAAGACGAGCGGCGCGCGCGCCGAGGTTGCGCTCCCGCTCGACGTCTCGAACGCGCACGCCGGCGCGCGCGCCACGCTGCGCTTCACGTTCGACGCGGACGAGGCGCGCGTCGAGTAGCGGCGGGCCCCGGCTGCGGCGCGCGCGTCCGGCGCCCCGGCTTCGCGAAACGCTCGATGCTCACGCCGGTGCCCGCGCGCTATCCTCCCGCGGCGGACGGGAGGCGCAGGTGCGAGTCCTCGAGATCAGCGATTGCGAAGAGGCCGCGGCGTACTGCGCGAAGCTGCTCGCGCGCTGGGGCTCCGAGGTCGTGCGCGTGGAGCCGCCGGGCCGCCCGGCGCCCCCGCGGCCGCTCGAGCTCTACCTCCACGGGGGCAAGCGGCGCGTCGCACTCGACGCGCGCGACCCGGCGGCGCGCGAGCAGATCGACCGCCACGCCGCCGGCTGCGACCTCGTGATCACCGACGTCTCGCCGCGCGCGTTCGACGCGCTCCACCTCGCGGACCTCGGGGGCGCCGGGCCCGACGGTGGACCCGTCGTCGTGTCGATCACGCCGTTCGGGCTCTCGGGGCCGTACCGCGACTACGCAGCCACGGCGGCGACGCTGCTCGCGCTCGGTGGCTATACGTGGCTGATGGGTGATGAGGGGCGCGCCCCGCTCACGATGCCGGGGCGCTACCCGTTCTACCAGGCCGCGAACTTCGCCTGCGTCGCCGCGCTCTCCGCGCACCTCGCGCGCCTGCGTGGCGGGCGCGCGCCGCGGCTGGTCGAGGTGAGCGTGCTCGAGGTGCTCGCCACGCTGCACCAGTTCACCGACACGATGTGGGTGCCGGGCGGGATCGTGCGCAGCCGCCACGGGAACCGCTGGCAGAACCTCTGCCCGACGACGCTCCTGCCGTGCGCCGACGGCTGGTTCGGGATGAACATCCTCCAGAACTTCTGGCTCCCGTTCGCGCACTGGATCGGCCACCCCGAGTACACCGAGCCCGACCACCCGTGGGCCACGAACCCCGGCCGCATGGAGCATCAGGACGAGGTCGAGGCGGTGATCGTCCAGGCGCTCGGCGGGCTCCCGCGCGCGCAGGTTTTCCGCGAGGGGCAGGAGACCTGGCGCGTGCCGGTGGGGATGGCGACGCAGCTCGGCGACCTGCTCGAGGACCGGCACCTCGTGGAGCGCGGGTTCTGGCGCCCGCTCGCGGGCGCGGAGGGCGAGGAGGCGCGGCTGCGGGCGCCCGCCGGGGGCTTCCGTTTCGTGGGGGAGGAGCGGCCGGTCGAGCGCGCGCCCGAGCCCGCCGGCGGCTTCGTGCCGCCGGGTGCCACGCGGCCGACGATCGCGGGCGGGGCGGGCGTCGCCGCGCGCACCGCGGGGCCTCCGCCGGCGAACCCGCAGCGGCCCCTCGAGGGGGTCCGCGTCGTCGACCTCACGCGCATCTGGGCGGGGCCGGTCGCGACGCGCGTGCTCGCCGACCTCGGCGCCGAGGTGATCAAGGTCGAGGCACCCGCCGGGCGCGGGCCCGCGGTGCTGCCGCCGGGCGCCGCCGCGATCTACGGGGCGAGCCCCACCGGCAACCCGTGGAACCAGCAGGCGCTCTTCAACAAGCTCAACCGCAACAAGCGTAGCGTCGCCGTCGACCTCAAGCGGGCCGAGGGGCGGGAGGCCTTCCTCGCGCTCGTCGCGCAGGCCGACGTCGTGATCGAGAACTTCAGCGCCCGGGCGATGCCGGCGCTCGGGCTGGGATACGTGGCGCTGCGCGCGGCAAAGCCCGAGGTCATCTACGTCGCGATGCCCGCCTTCGGGCTCGAGGGGCCGTACCGCGACTACGTCGGGCTGGGGCCGAGCATCGAGCCGGTGACCGGCCTCACCGCGCTGATGGGCTACTCGGACGACGAGCCGCGCGTGACCTCGAAGGCGATCCCCGACGCGATCGGCGGGGCGAACGCGGCGGTGGCGGTGCTCACGGCGCTCGCGCGGCGCGCGCGCACCGGCCAGGGCGCGTTCGTCGATCTCTCCCAGCACGAGTGCGGGGTGGCGATGGTCGGCGAGTTCCTGATCGAGCGGCAGCTCGCGGGCGTGGAGCCGACGCGTATCGGCAACACGCACCGCGAGTATGCGCCGCACGGGGTCTACCGCTGCGCGGGCGAGGACGCGTGGATCGCGCTCGCGGCGCGCGACGATGAGGAGTGGCGGGCGCTGTGCGCGGTCGCGGGGCGTGGCTGGGAGCGGGACCCGCGCTTCGCCTCGGCGCCGAGCCGACGCGAGCACCGCGCGGCGCTCGACGAGGCGATCGAGGCATGGAGCGTGGCGCACGAGAAGCGCGCGCTGATGGAGGCGCTGCAGGCGAGAGGCGTGCCCGCCGGCGCGGTGCTCTCCGCGCCGGAGTGGACCGCCGACCCCCACCTCGAGGCGCGCGGGTACTACGCGGATCTCATGCACCCCGAGGCGGGGCCGCAGCGGTGGGATGGCTCGCCGATCTGCCTCGACGGCGGGCGGGGCTACGAGCACTGGGTGGCGGCGCCGCTGCTCGGCGCCGACAACGACCGCGCGCTGCGCGACGTGGCCGGCCTCACCGCGGAGCACGTCGCGGCGCTCTGGCGCGACGGGGTGATCGCCGACCGGCCCCCCGACGCGGGGTAGGCGAGCCACGGCGGTCGTGGTGGGTGCCCTACGCACGGCGCGTCCCGCGCAGCGCGCGCCGCCTTCGGTCGCGCGACGCGCCCCTACAATGCCGCGCGAGGAGGGGGGCGCGCATGGCCGACTTCGAGTTCCTGATCTACGAACAGGATGGCGCCGTCGTCACGATCACGCTGAACCGGCCGGAGGCGCTCAACGCGCTCTCACGGCCGCTCGAGGCCGAGCTGCACCAGGCGCTCGACCGCGCGGCGGCGGACGCCGCCGTCCGCTCGATCATCCTCACCGGTGCCGGGCGCGCCTTCTCCGCGGGCTACGACATCTCGGGCAGCCAGGGCGGGCCCGCGCGCGAGCGGCTGCCGACGAGCGGCTTCCTGCGCTCGCACTGGCACTCCGCGATGCGCAACCCCGGGATGATGATGCACATCATGGAGCTGCCGAAGCCGGTGATCGCCGCGATCAACGGCTGGTGCGTGGGCGGCGGCTTCTGGTACTCGCTCGCGTGCGACATCTCGCTCGCGTCGGACCGCGCGGTCTTCGCGCAGCCCGAGGTGCGCATGATCTCGAACACCAACGTCCTCTTCGCGCTACTCGCCGGCTGGAAGCACGCGCACCGCTACGCGCTCACCGGCGATCACTTCGACGCGCAGGAGGCGCTGCGGATCGGCGTCATCAACGAGGTGGTGCCGCACGAGCGGCTCATGGACCGTGCGATGGCGCTCGCGCGCCGGCTCGCGCTCGTCCCGCCCGACTCGGTGCGGCTGAACAAGGCGATCACGACGTACGGGCTGGAGGCGATGGGGCTGCGCCAGGCGCTCAACGTGAACGGGATGCTCTCGACGCTCGTGGAGGCCTCCAACGACGGCCCGGACGTCGCGCACCTCGAGGCGGCGCGACGCGAGCGCGGGTTCCGCGGCTTCATGGAGGCGCGCGACGGCCCGTTCACGCCGGAGCCGTTCGGCCCGCGCAGCCGGCCGCGCGAGTAGCGGCGTGCCCGGGCCCCTCGAGGGGATCCGCGTCCTCGACCTCACGGGCGGCGTCGCCGGACCACACGCGACGAAGCTGCTCGCCGACTTCGGCGCGAGCGTCACGAAGGTCGAGCCGCCCGAGGGCGACCGCGCGCGCCGCGAGCCGCCGTTCAAGGACGGCGTCCCCGACCGCGAGACGAGCGCGACCTTCCTCTGGCTGAACACGAGCAAGCGCAGCGTCGTCGCCGACCTCGCGACCGCGGAGGGGGTCGCGCTCGTGCGCGCGCTCGCGGAGCGCGCCGACGTGATCGTCGAGGACCTGGCGCCCGGGCGCCTCGCCGCGCTCGGCGTCGACGTGGGTGCGATGGGCGCGGTGCGCCCGTCGCTCGTCGTCTGCTCGATCACGCCCTTCGGGCAGCAGGGGCCGTACGCCAACCTGCCCGCGAGCGACCTCGTGCTGCAGGCGATGGGCGGCGCGATGTACGCGACGGGGAGCGCCGAGCGCGAGCCGCTGCGCCTCGGCGGCAACTACGCTGAGTGGCATGCCGGCCTCGCCGCGGCGTTCGCGATCGTGCTCGCGGTGCTGCGGGCGGAGGCGACGGGCGCCGGCGATCACGTCGACCTCTCGATCTACGAGACGCAGGCGGGCGGCAAGGACCGACGGCAGCTCAACCTGCTCGCGCATGCGTACTCGGGCGCGGTCGCGCTGCGGCGCGAGCCCGGTGCGGCCGTCGCCTCGGGGGTGCGCCCGTGTCGCGACGGCTTCCTCAACCTGCTCGGGAACCAGCGTCTCGCGAGCCTGCTGCGGATGCTCGGCCGCGCGGACCTCGCGGCGCGGCCGGAGGTGCGCCGGCCGGCCGAGCTCGCCGGCGCGCTCGCCGAGGAGATCGAGCGCGCGTACCTGGAGTGGACGCTCGCGCACGAGATGCGCGAGGCGCTGGCGATCGCGCAGCGCCACCAGATCCTCGGCGGCACCGTGCAGTCGATCGCCGACGTCTACGCCGACCCCGCGTTCCGCGAGCGCGGCTTCTGGGAGCGCATCGATCACCCGCGCGCGGGTGCGCTCGAGTACCCCGGGCGCCCGGTGGTGATGGGCGCCTCGCCGCGGCCGCCCGCGGGTCGCGCGCCGCTCCTCGGCGAGCACACCGAGGAGGTGCGGCGCGAGATCGCGACGGCGGCGGGACCCGCGCGGGCGGCGGGCGGGGCGCACGCGCCCGCGGGGCGCGGGGGCGCGGCGCCCGCGTTCCCGCTTGCCGGCGTGCGCGTGATCGACCTGACGGTCGTCTGGGCCGGCCCGTTCGCGGGGCAGCTCCTCGCGGAGTGGGGCGCCGAGGTGATCAAGATGGAGCCGATCTCCACGATCCAGCCGCAGACGCGCGCCGTCGACGCGGCCGCGCGCCGCGCCTGGTTCCCGAACGCCGACCCCGGGACGGACCCGTGGAACCGCGGCGTGAGCTTCAACAGCTCCTCGTGCGACAAGCGATCCTTCACCGGCAACCTGCGCACGCCCGAGGGGCGGCGCGCGTTCGACCGGCTCGTCGCGATCTCGGACGTCGTCATCGAGAACAACGTCCCCGAGACGATCGACAAGCTCGGGATCGGGTATGAGGCACTCGCCGCGGTGAACCCACGGGTCGTGATGGTGCGGATGCCGGGCTTCGGGCTCTCGGGCCCGTACCGCGACTACCGCTCGTGGGGCAACCACCTCGAGGCGATGGCGGGCCACCTGCTCACGCGCTGCTACCCGGACGCGACGCCCGACCTCGCGGGTGAGACGTACGCCTGCGACGCGGTCGCCGGGCTGATGGGCGCGCTCGCGACCGCGATGGCGCTGAGGCACCGCGCGCGCACCGGGCGCGGACAGCTCGTGGAGGTGCCGCAGCTCGAGGCGTTCGCGACGATGATGGGGCGCGAGCTGCTCGAGCACGCGATGAACGGGTCGGCGGCGGCCGGGCAGGCGAACGACCACCGCACGCACGCGCCGCACGGCGCCTACCCGTGCGCCGGCGAGGACCGCTGGATCGCGATCGACGTCGCCACCGACGAGCAGTGGCGCGCGCTCTGCGCGGTGATCGGCGCGCCCGCGCTCGCCTCTGAGACGCGCTTCGCCACGGAGCGCGGGCGGTGGGAGGCGCGGCGCGAGCTCGACAGGCTCGTCGCCGAGCGCACGCGGATCCGCGACCGCGCCGACCTCTTCCATGCGCTGCAGGCGGCGGGGATCGCCGCCGGCCCGGTGCAGGACGAGGCCGACGCGTTCCGCTGCCCGCAACTGCGCGCGCGCGGCTTCTTCGAACCCGTGACGCGCGAGGACATCGGCACCTACGAGCACCCCGGGATGCTCTTCCGCTGGCGCGACACGCCGAACGGCCACCGGCGCTGGCCGGCGCGGCTGGGCGAGGACAACGAGTACGTCTACCGCGAGCTCCTCGGCTACTCCGCCGAGGAGTACGCCGCGCTCGTCGCCTCGGGCGAGGTCGGGACCCGCTACCCCGAGGCGGTGCTCGCCGCGCGCTGAGCGCGCACGCACCGCGCGCCGAGGTGGGGACTCACGACGCGGAGGCGGCGCCCGCCGCGCGTTGGGGAGGCACGCGCCGCCCCCGCTACGCGGGCGTCAGCCGCAGCTCGCCCTCCGCGTTCGCCTCGATGTCGCGCCACTCGATGTAGAGCGGGTGGTACTCGACGTTCGCCCAGCGCTCGACGTTGTCGCCGTAGTGCGGCGATCCCGGCTGGCCCGAGTTCCCGGGCGGGATGCAGATGCGGGCAGCGTTCAGGTCGCGCATGTCGAGCACCTGCCGGAACGAGACGCCGTGATCGGACGCCGCGCCGTAGCGCGTCTGCGTATTGAACGGCGTGAACCCGTCGCCGCCTATCGCGACCGACGCGAGGTTGAAGATCGGCGCGAGCTCGGGGTCGCGACCGAGGTTGTGATCCCAGGACATGCGGTGCGCGGCGTCCCAGCGCCACGCCTTCGCGTCGTCGCCGTGCGCGGCGCGCAAGCGCGCCGCGGCCTCGGTGAGCGCGCGCTCCGCGGCCGCCGCCCACGACGCGAACGACCCGAGCATGAGCGGCGAGTCCGCCGCCCACTGCTCGAAGAGGACGCGTCGGTCCTCACCGGCCCAGGGAGGCATCCCCGGCACGCGCGCGTAGTAGGCGTGCACGGTCGCCTCCACGAGCCGCTGACACGTCTCGTCGTAGAGGAGCGCCGCCGCGCTGTCCGGCGCCATGCTGCCGTCCCAGCCCCGCAGGATCGCCTGCATCGCACGCGCGTCCGCGTCCTGCGCCTCGAACGCGGTCAGCCGCTCGGCGATCGTGCGCCCATGGATGCTGCGCTGGTCGCCCTGCAGCGCGGGCATCTCGTCGAGGCGGAAGACCTCGGTCGCGTCCATCAGCTCGCGGAGCCGGTCGGCGCGGAACGGGCTCGCCGTGAACGAGAGGTAGTGCGGGTAGTCGGGGGTTGTCGTCTTGTTGTTCGCCGTGACGATGAAGCCGTTCGCGGGGTTCTCGTCGATCGGGAGCTCGTCCTTGGGGACGTCACCGTCCCACTCGTGCTCGCCGCTCCAGCCCGGCACCGGGACGACCCAGGCGGGCCGCTTCGGGATGCGGCCGACGTACTGGTAGCCGATGTTCCCGGCCCGGTCGGCGAAGCAGTAGTTCCCGCTCACCGAGTCGTACCTGCGGAATCCCTCGCGCGCCTCGGCGAGGGTGCGCGAGCGCAGCACGCGCAGCAGCGCGTCCATGTCGTGCGCCGGATCCGCGAGCCCCCAGCGCGCGGCGACGACCTCCTCGTCGCGCGTGGGGTCGCCCGCGATCACCGGGCCGTGGCGCGTCTCCCACACGCGCACGCTCGTGTCCTCCGCGCCGCGCACGATGAAGCGCTCCTCGAGCCGCGTGAGCGGCTCCCAGCCGTCGCGGAAGAGCGCCTCGGGCCCCCGCGCCCCCTGGCGGATTCGCTCGCGGTAGAGGTCCCACCGGTCCCCCTGCGCGTGGGTCATCGTCCACGCGACCCGCGTGTTGTGCCCGTAGAACACTGGGCCGGGGTAGCAGGGGTTGCAGGGACCCGCCGCGGTGAACTCCGGGCACTCCATGTGCACCACGTACCACTGCGCCGGGACGCCGATCGCGAGGTGCGGGTCGCCGCAGACGATCGGGGCGCCGGTGTCCGTGCGGCTGCCGTGGATCACCCAGCAGTTCGAGCCGCCCCCGGACGAGATCACCCCGTCGGGGATGCCCATCGCGGACTCGACGTCGCGCGCGAACGGGTGCTCCTCCTGCGTCCAGCGCGCGCCCGACGGCGTGATCACCGCCGCTCCCGGCGCGACGTCCGGGATCATCGCCAGCACCGCCTCGGCGCCCAGCGCCTCCGCGACCTTCGCGTAGCGCAGCTTCTGCGCCCACTGCGCGTTCGCGTTCACCATCTTGATCACCGCGAGCGAGTCGACGGGCGTCCACGGCTCCCACGCGTGGTCGATGACGCGGAACTCGTACGGGACCGGCTGCGTCGCGGCCGCGGCGTTGATCCCGTCGGCGTATGCCTGCAGCACCGCGCGCGCGTCCGGCGTCTGCGCCTCCCACTCGCGCCGCGCGTAGCGCGAGAAGCCGAGCCGGCGGTTCTGGATGTCTCGCTGGAGCAACCCCTTGTTGAGCATCGCCGCCGAGGTCCCGTGTGCCATCCGGCGGTAGAGGTCGATCTGGAAGAGCCGGTCCTGCCCCATGCAGAAGCCCTGCGCGAAGAACGCGTCGCGCGTCGTCGTCGCACGGATGTGCGGGATGCCCCAGCGG
Source organism: Chloroflexota bacterium (assembly GCA_016866055.1). Lineage (GTDB taxonomy): Bacteria > Chloroflexota > Dehalococcoidia > UBA2979 > UBA2979 > VGNK01. The sequence goes on from VGNK01000053.1 coordinate 8,487, forward strand.
TCGCGGACGATGCGCACCGCGCCGTCGAGCCCGCGCGCGGTGATCTCGCCCTCGATCGGCGCCAGGCACTGCTCGGGTCGGACGTCGACGGCCGTCATCGTGGCTCTCCTCGCTGGCCGCACCGGCGTTCGTGGGCGGTCGCGCGCTGTCTTATCACATGTGCTCTCGGCGGGGACGCGGGGACGCCCGCGGCGCTCCCCACGCCCCGTGCTTGACCCTGCCACGAGGCCGTGCCTGCGCTCGGGCGGAACCTTGGAATCACACACGAAGGCGCGGGCGGCACCTGCGGCGGGCGCGGCGACGGGCGAGCGGCCCGCGGGTCTCATCCGGGAGGTGTTGGGATGAACGAGCAGGCGCTCGGCGCGCACGTCGCCGCCGTCCCTCTCCATCGACCTCGGCCCGGATCGCGTGCGGGCGATCGCCCGGCTGGCCGCGCGGCGGCGCCTCGCGTCCGGTGAGCGGCTCTTCGAGCAGGGCGAAGCGGGCGACGCCGCGTACGTCGTCATCGCGGGGGCGATCCGCGTCTCGGCGATGGGCGATGACGAGGACGAGATCGTGCTCGCGCTGCTCGGACCCGGCGAGGCCTTCGGCGAGCTCGCGCTGATCGACGGCGCGCCCCGCTCCGCGGGCGCCGAGGCCGCCGAGCCGAGCGAGCTGCTCGTGATCCTGCGCGAGCCGTTCCTCGCGTGGCTCGCGAGCGAGCCCGCCGCGTCGCAGGCGGTGATGCGCACGCTCACGCGCCGGCTGCGCGCCACGAACGAGGCGCTCGCGGACTCGAGCTTCCTCGACGTGCGTCAGGGCCTCGCGAAGCAGCTGCTCCCGCTCGGCGCGGCCCGCGACGGTGCGCGACTCGTCATCACGCAGCAGCAGCTCGCGCAGCTGCTCGGCGTGACACGCGAGGCCGTCAACGAGGCGCTCCGTCGCCTCGAGGACGAGGGCGTCGCCGAGCTCGGACGCGGCGCCGTCACCGTCGCGGACGCTCGTAGGCTGACGCGAGCGACCCACTGACGGTCGAGCGCGGCCCTGCGGGCGCGCGGTCGCCCGTATAGTCCGCGCCATGCCCGGACCGCTCGTGCTCGCCATCGACCAGGGCACGACGAGCTCGCGCGCGCTCGTGGTCGACGCCTCCGCGCGCGTGCTCGGGGTCGGGCAGCGGCCCTTCACGCAGCACTTCCCGCACCCCGCGTGGGTGGAGCACGACCCCGAGGAGATCTGGACGTCGACGCGCGCCGCGATCGCCGACGCACTGCACGCGGCCCGCTGCTTCCCCGACGACCTCGGCGCCGTCGGGATCGCGAACCAGCGCGAGACGGCGGTGCTGTGGGAGCGTCACTCGGGCGCCCCGGTCGGTCGCGCGATCGTCTGGCAGGACCGGCGCACCGCCGAGATCTGCGGCGCGCTGCGCGACGCCGGTCGCGAGCCGCTGTTCGCCGGGCGCACCGGGCTCACGCTCGACCCCTACTTCAGCGGGACGAAGCTCACGTGGATGCTGCGCGCAAACCCCGCGCTGCGCGAGCGTGCGGCGCGCGGCGAGCTCGCGGCCGGCACCGTCGACTCCTGGCTCGTCTGGAAGCTCACCGGCGGCGCGCGCCACGTCACGGACGTCACGAACGCGAGCCGCACGCTGCTCTACAACGTCGTCGAGCGCGACTGGGACGACGACCTCTGCGAGGCGCTCGAGGTCCCGACCGCGCTCCTCCCAGAGGCGGAGCCGTCCACCGCGGCGTTCGGCACGACGACCGTCGACGCGATCGGCGCGCGGGTGCCGATCGCGGGGATCGCGGGCGACCAGCAGGCCGCGCTCTTCGGCCAGGCGTGCACCGCGCCGGGGCTCGCCAAGAACACCTACGGCACGGGCGCGTTCCTGCTCGCCCCGGCCGGCGAGCGGCCCGCGTTTTCGCGCAACCGGCTCCTGCTCTCGCTCGGCGCAGGGACGACGCGGGCCGTGCCCGAGTACGTGGTCGAGGGCTCCGTCTTCGTCGCGGGGGCGGCCGTGCAGTGGCTGCGCGACGAGCTCGGGATCATCGCGAACGCTGCCGATGTGGAGCCGCTCGCCGCCTCGGTACGCGACACCGGCGGCGTCAGCTTCGTCCCCGCCTTCACCGGGCTCGGCGCGCCGCACTGGGACCCGCACGCGCGCGGCGCGCTCGTCGGGCTCACGCGTGGCTCCACCCGCGCGCACATCGCGCGCGCCGCGCTCGAGGCGATCGCGCTCTCGAGCGCGGACCTGATCGACGCGATGAACGCCGACCTCCCGCAGCCGATCCGCGAGCTGCGCGTCGACGGGGGCGCGGCGCAGAACGACCTGCTCATGCAGTTGCAGGCAGACCTCGGCGGCGTCACGGTCGTGCGCCCGCGCACGGTGGAGACGACCGCGCTCGGGGCCGCGTTCCTCGCGGGGCTCGGGGCGGGCATCTGGTCGTCGACCGCGGAGGTCGGCGCGCTCTGGCGCGAGGAGCGGCGCTTCGAGCCGTCGATCGACGCGACCGAGCGCGCCGAGCGCCGCGCGACCTGGCACCGCGCGATCGAGCGCGCACGCGCGTGGGCGGAGCCGACCGACGCGCCTGCGCGCGGGTGAGCGCGCGTCAGCTCGGGCGCAGCGTTCCCGCGAACACCTGCCACGCGAGCGCCGACTTCGCGACGAGGCTCAGCACGACGTACGCGCGCTCGCCGTAGAGGTAGTCACGCCACGGCCCGACGCGCCGGTACTGCAACACCATGTTGAGCGCGAAGACGTTGAAGAAGACGAAGATCGAGAAGAAGATCCCGTAGACGAAGCCCGGCGGCCCGCCCTCCTGCCCGGGGCTCCAGAGGTAGAGCGCGATCGCGAGCCACGGAGCGGCGCCGGCGATGCAGCCGAAGACGAACGCCGTCCAGTCCGTGCGCTCGGTGAGCCGGTTGTGGCGCTCCATCATCCAGCCGAACAGGATCATCGAGGCGTTCGCCGCGACGATCAGCACGAGGCTGGCCGCGTCGTAGATCCCGGTCAGCATCGCGATCATGACGATCATCAACGACGAGCTGAAGGCGTACTCGAGCCAGCGCGCGTAGTTCGCCCCGTCCGCGAGGTCGAGTGCGTAGCGCCGGAAGCCGACCGTCGCGACGGCGAGGTGCGCGACCGCCGAGAGGAAGAGGAAGCCGGCGACGAGCGGGCCGATGCGCAGCGTGAACAGCTCGCCCCGGCCTGGGAGCAGCCGCCCCGTGGCCTCGTCGAATTCGAGGAAGGCGTGCGTCACGGGGAGCGCGAAGTCGCTGCTGATCGCGAGCATGAGCGCGCCCTGCACCGCGTGGAGCGCGGCCATCGCCAGGTTGAAGCGGCGGAGTGCCGCGAGCCGGTTCGGAGAGATCGGGGCCTGGGCGCTGGCGCTCGTCGTGGCGGTGGCCATGCGGGTCCTCGCTCTCGGGGCGAAGCGTTTCGCTCGGGTCGTGCGCCGTTACTGACAAATAATATGCTTCGCATGACGAAGAACTGCAACATGTGAGCCCACGCCGGCGCGCTACGCTCGGCCGCGAGGTGGCCCCCGAGGGGAGGACGGTCATGCAGGTTGCGATCACCGGGAGCTCCGGGTTCATCGGCTCCGCGCTCGCGGCGCGCCTCGCGGGCGCGGGCGCGGACGTGCTGCGCGTGCGCCGGGGCGACCCCGCCGACGGAGGCGCGCACTGGTCGCCGCAGGAGGGGTGGTTCCGGCCGGGCGCGCTCGAGGGCGTCGACGCCGTCGTCCACCTGACCGGCGTCTCCGTCGGCGCGCGCCGCTGGACCGCCCGACGCCGCGAGGTCCTGCGGTCGAGCCGCGTGGACGCGACGCGCACGCTCGTCGATCACCTACGGACCCTCACGCGCCGCCCGCGCGTGCTCGTGACCGCGTCGGCGATCGGCTACTACGGCTGCCGCGGTGACGAGACGCTCACCGAGGCGTCGTCATCGGGTGACGGCTTCCTTGCTGACCTCGTGCGCGACTGGGAGGCGGAGGCCGCGCGCGCCTCCGAGCTCGGCATCCGCATGGTGTATGCGCGCTTCGCGCCGATCTTGTCGATGCAGGGCGAGCTCATGCAGAAGCTCCTGCCGCCGTTCAAGATGGGCGTCGGCGGCCGGCTCGGCAGCGGCCGCCAGCGGTTCAGCTGGGTCACGCTCGAAGATGCGGTCGAGGCGGTCGCGTTCGCCGTCGAGCGCGACTCGCTTTCCGGCCCCGTCAACGTGAGCGCGCCGGGCGCGCTGACGAACGCCGAGTTCACGAAGGCGCTGGGCCGGGCGCTGCACCGCCCGACGCTCTTCCCGCTCCCGTCGCCGATGCTCAAGCTCGTCTTCGGCTCGGGCCGCGCGAACGAGACGCTGCTCGCGAGCCAGCACGTCGTCCCGGAGAAGCTCACCGCCGCGGGCTTCGCGTTCGCCGACCGCGAGATCGGCGCCACGCTCGAGCGCCTGCTCCAGGGCCGGCCGGTCGAGCGCGGCGAGGGGATCGCCCAGCCGTGAGCCTGCACCGCTTCGAGACGTCGCAACGGTTGCCGATGTCGCTCGACGAGGCCTGGTCGTTCTTCTCCGATCCGCGCAACCTCGCGCACATCACGCCGCCGGAGATGCGCTTCGAGATCGTGACGCCGGCGCCGTCGCGCATCTACGCAGGGCTGATCGTCGCCTACCGGGTGCGCCCGCTCGGGCCGCTCCCGGTCACGTGGGTCACCGAGATCACGCACGTGCGCAAGGGGTCGTACTTCGTGGACGAGCAGCGGGTCGGGCCCTACCGGCTCTGGCACCACGAGCACCGCCTGGTGCCCGTCGCGGGCGGTGTGGAGGTGCGCGACGTCGTGCACTACGCGCTGCCGCTCGGTCCGCTCGGGTCGCTCGTGAACCGGCTGCTCGTGGGGCCGCGCGTGCGCGCGATCTTCGCGTACCGCCGCCGCGTGCTGAGCGAGCGCTTCCACGCGCGCGTGGCGGACGCGCCGGCCGCCGCCGGGGACCGCGCCGCGGCGG
>VGNK01000054.1 GCA_016866055.1 Chloroflexota bacterium
GCCGCGGCGTGCGCGCGCCGCTCGCGTTCCTCGTGCGTGCGTTCGCGCCCATCCGCCGCGTGGGCGAGCGCATCGCCGCGCTCGGCTGGGTGGGGCCGGTCGCCTTCGCGGCGGTCTCCGCGGTCGGCGTGGGCGTGGCGATCTGGGGCACCTTCTTCGCCAGCCCGGACATCGTGGTGCGCCAGTTCGACGCCGGTGCCGTCGGCGGCTACGCGATCCGACAGGTGAACGGGTTCCCCCAGTACGACCTCTACCTGGTCGGTCTCGACGACGGCCGCATCCGCGCGATCGACGGACGGGTCGAGTCGAGCGGCTGTTCCGTGCGATGGCTGCCCTCGGACGAGCGCGGCCGCGCCCGCAACCCGGGCGGCGTCCCGGGCGTCTACGAGGACCCCTGCACGGGCGCGATCTGGTCGATGGTCGGCGACGCGCTGAGCGTCCCGCTCGTGCCGCTGCGCACCCCGCAGGTGAGCTACCGCGCGGGGCCGGACGGCGCGCTGCACGTCTTCGTCGAGATGATCAACCATCCGGCGTTTCGCTGAGCTCAGGTTCCGGAGCGGGCTCACCGACCGCGTCGGGCGTGCGCGCGCGTCTGGAATGTACTCACGCCATTTCCTATGATGTCCGCCGCCCGGCGGGGCCTGATCCCGCGTCCGGCGGGATTGCCCGCGTCCGGTGCCGCCGCCGGTGACAGGCGGCTTTTTTGATGCTTGGGCGCGATCGCGGTATGACTGCGGGCGCGCCGGCAGGCGCTGCGGGGGAGTGCGCGCGGGGGGCCGTCCATGAACACCGCTGAGTTCCTCACGATCAGTGCGGCGATCGTTCCCGACCGGATCGCGCTCGTCGGCGAAGACGAGCGGCTCACCTACGCGGAGCTGCAGTCGCGCGTGAACTGCCTCGCGCAGGCGCTGCAGGCGCTCGGCGTCGGCAAGGGCGCGAACGTGGGGGTCATGGCGGTGAACTCGCCGACCTTCGCCGAGATCTACTACGCCTCCGCGGCGGTCGGCGCGACCTTCGTGCCGCTCAACTACCGGGCGAAGACCGAAGAGCTCGCCTACATGGTGAACGCGGCGGACGTGAACGTCCTCTTCGTCGCCGAGCGCTACTGGTCGATCTACCAGGAGATGAAGTCCGCGGTGCCCGGCGTGCAGCATGCATTCACGCTGGAGTTCACGGCGCCGGGGCAGAAGACCTACGAGCAGCTGCGCGACGGCGGCGAGGACATCCCCGTCTTCGCCGAGATCGACGACGCCGACCCGACGCTCATCATCTACACGTCGGGAACGACCTCGCTGCCCAAGGGCGTGGTGCTGTCGTACAAGGCGCTCACGGCGCTCGTCGTGAACACGCAGTCGCCGGCCGACCCGACGAGCGATCAGGAGGTCGTGCTCGTCGCGGTGCCCTTCTACCACATCGCCGGCGCGACCACGCTGATGAGCGCGATCTTCTCCGGCCGCCGTCTCGTCGTGCTGCCGGCCTTCGACCCGCAGGGGTGGCTCGCCGCCGTCGAGCGCGAGAAGGTCACGCACGCCTTCCTCGTCCCGACGATGCTCAAGCGCGTCATGGAGGTCGACGACTTCGAGCAGTACGACCTCTCCACGCTGCGGCTGATCACCTACGGCGCCGCGCCGATGCCGTTCGAGGTCGTCCGGCAGGCGTGCGACATCTTCCCGCCGCGCGGCATCGGGCTGATGAACGCCTACGGGCAGACCGAGGCGACCGGCTCGATGAGCTTCCTCGCGCCGGACGATCACCGGCTCGACGGCACCTCCGAGGAGAACGAGAAGAAGATCGAGCGGCTGCGCTCCGTGGGCCGTCCGATGCCCGACGTCCAGGTGGCGATCCTCGCGCCGGACGGTCGGATCCTCTCGGCCAACGAGGAGGGCGAGATCTGCATCCGCGGGGACCGCGTGATGCGCGGCTACAACAAGCGCGACGACGACACCGGCGAGGCGCTGCGCGACGGGTGGCTACACACCGGCGATGTCGGGAAGCTCGACGCGGACAACTACCTCTTCATCACCGGCCGCCTCAAGGACATGATCATCCGCGGCGGTGAGAACATCGCGCCCGCCGAGATCGAGAACATCCTCGAGGACCACCCCGCGATCGCGGAGGCCGCGGTGATCGGCGTCCCCGACACCGAGTGGGGCGAGATCATCAAGGCGATCCTCGTGAGCGACCGTGGCGAGCAGCCGAGCGAGGAGGAGCTCACCGCGTACGTGAAGTCGCGGCTCGCCTCGTACAAGGCGCCTGCGCTCTACCAGTGGATCGACGAGCTTCCGCGGAACCACCTCGGCAAGGTGCTGAAGACCGAGCTGCGCGCGAAGTACGGCGCCGCCACGTCCGCGACGTAGCACCGCATCGCCCACCCGGCGGCTGCCGGCTCAGGGCACGGGAAGCGAGCGTGAGATGTCGGTAGAGACCCCTGAGGGCGGGCGACCGATCCGGCGCGTCGGCGGATGGTGGTCTCCCGCGGTGGGGCTCTCCGCGCTCGGGCTCTACGGCTGCACGCAGATGAGCACGGGCGAGGAGCTCGTGCGCGAGTCGTTCTTCAACAACGTCGCGCCACCCGGCGCGGTCTATCTCTTCCTCGCGGCGCTCGTCGGGCTGCTCGTCTACGGCTTCGTTCGCCACGCCAGCCTCTGGATGATCGGCAAGCCGCACGACCAGCCGATCCTGCGCGAGATCCCGCACCGCCTGCGCAACGCGTTGCGCCTGGGGCTCGCGCAGGACAAGGTCCGGCGCGACCGCTACGCCGGCATCATGCACTGGTGCATCTTCTCGTCGATCGTCGTGCTCACGCTCGTCACCGCGCAGGTCGCGATCAACGACGACGGCCCGGTGAAGTTCCTGAAGGGCGACTACCTCCTCTTCTTCCGCTTCTACGGCGACCTCTTCGGCCTGATCGGCCTGGTCGGCGTCGGGATGGCGATGAACCGCCGCTACTTCCAGGACCACGCGCGCATCCGATGGGACGAGCGGCCCGAGGACCACCTGATCATCGGCGGGCTCGGGCTCGTGCTGCTCACAGGCTTCTTCGTGCAGACGTTCCGCATCACGGTCGAGCTCTTCCCGGATCACGTGAGCTGGGCGCGGTGGTCGTTCGTCGCATACGGGCTCGCGGAGTTCGTGCGCATCTTCGACTTCACCGAGGGCCAGATCCTGTTCGCGCACAAGCTCTCGTGGTGGACGCACGTCGTGCTCGCGTTCTCCTGGCTCGGGCTCATCGTGTTCACGCGACTCGACCACCTCTTCTTCGCGCCGGTGAACGCGTTCTTCCTGCGCACGGACTCGCCGGGGCGGCTCTCCCGCATCGAGAACATCGAGGAGCGCGAGATCTTCGGCGTCGGCTACATCCAGGACTTCACGTGGAAGCAGCTCTTCGAACTCGACGCGTGTGTGCGTTGCGGGCGCTGCACGGACGTCTGTCCCGCGAACCTCGCGGGCCAGCCGCTCTCGCCGATGCACCTGATCCAGGATCTGAAGGGCCATCTCGCGAACGTCGGGCCGCTCGTGCAGCGCGCCGGCCACGAGCACGGCGACGCGCGCGCCGCCTCGCCGCTCACGATGGTGGGCGAGGTGATCCGGGACGAGACGCTGTGGGCCTGCCGCACCTGCTACGCCTGCGTGCAGGAGTGCCCGGTGATGATCGAGCACGTGCCGACGATCGTGGACATGCGCCGCTTCCTGGTGATGGACGAGGCGCGCATCCCCGCGACGGCGCAGCAGGCGCTCGAGAATCTGGAGACGCGAGGACACCCCTGGCGCGGCACGAGCCTCGAGCGCACGAGCTGGATGGAGGGCCTCGGCGAGGTCCCGATCTTCGACGGCTCGCAGGAGTACCTCTACTGGGTCGGGTGCTCCGGGGCGCTGGTCGAGCGCAACCTCCCGATCACGCGCGCCGTGTTCAAGCTGCTGCGAGAGTCGGGCGCGAGCTTCGGGGTGCTCGGGCAGGAGGAGACCTGCAACGGCGACCCGGCGCGCCGGCTGGGGAACGAGTACCTCTACCAGATCCTCGCCGATCAGCTCGTGCAGACGTTCAAGTCGAAGCGCGTGCAGCGCGTGATCACGAACTGCCCGCACTGCTTCAACACGTTCAAGAACGAGTACCCGCAGTTCGACGGCCGCTTCGAGGTGCTGCACCACACGCAGTTTTTGCACGGGGCGGTACGCTCCGGTGCGCTGCGGCCGACGCACCGCGTGGATGCGTCGCTCACCTACCACGACTCCTGCTACCTCGGCCGGGTGAACGGGGTGTACGACGCGCCGCGGCAGCTCCTGGAGATGATGCCGGGTGCGAGCCTGACCGAGATGCGGCGCAGCATGAGCAAGGGGCTCTGCTGCGGCGCGGGCGGCGGGAACATGTGGCAGGAGGAGATCGGCGAGCGGCGAGTGAACCACGTGCGCACGCAGGAGGCGGTGGCGACGGGCGCGCAGCAGGTGATCTCCAACTGCCCGTTCTGCATCCAGATGTTCGAGGACGGCGTCCCGGCGGTGCAGCCGGAGGAGGACGGGCGGCTGCGCCCGTTCGACGTGGCGGAGCTGCTCGAGCGCGCGGTATTCGGCCCGGACGGCGGGGCCGCCCAGCCGGCGGCCGCCGCCGCGCGGGGCGACCGCGGGTAGCGACGGCCGGGGGCCACGCCGGTGCGGCACCGGCGCGTCCCCCGTCAGCGACGACGGTGAAGCGCAAGCCGGGGACGGCTCCCCGGCCGGTGGTGTGGGCGAAGGCCCACGATCATGGAGGACCCGATGCACCTGGTAGTCTGCGCCAAGCAGATCCCCGACCCGGAGACGCCCCCCTCGGCGTTCAAGATCGACCCGCAGAAGAACGAGGTGATCCCGGCGCCGGGCATCGCCCCCGTGCTCAGCCAGTTCGACGGCATCGCCGCCGAGGCCGCGCTGCGCATCAAAGAGAAGGCCGGCGACACGAAGGTCACCGTGATCTCGATGGGCGCGGAGAGCGCGCAGCAGGCGATCAAGCAGGTGCTCGCGATGGGCGCCGACGAGGGTGTGCTGCTGAACGACCCCGCCTTCGAGAAGGGCGACCCGCACACCACCGCCACCGTGCTCGCCGCGGCGATCAAGAAGCTCGGCCACGTCGACGCGGTCTTCTGCGGCCGCCAGGCCGCGGACTGGGACTGGGGTGAGGTCGGCATCCTGATCGCCGAGCACATGAACTGGCCGGTGGCGATCATCGCGAAGGGTGTTGAGCTGCAGGACGGGAAGTTCCGCGTGCAGCGCGTGCTCGAGGACGGCTTCCAGACGGTGGACGTGCCGATGCCGTCCGTGATCACGGTGTCGAACGAGTTCGGCGAGCCGCGCTACCCGAAGCTGCAGCAGATCATGCAGGCGGCGCGGAAGACCGTGACGAGCTGGAAGTCCGGCGACCTCGGCGTGGACGCCGGCGCAGTGGGCGCCGCGGGTGCGCGCCTGAAGCTGGAGCGGCTCTACATCCCCGAGAAGGAGGGGAAGGCCGAGATCATGGACGCGGAGACCCCCGCGGACCAGGCGAAGCAGCTCGTCGAGAAGCTCAAGGCCGCGAAGATCCTCTAGGCCGGCTCGTCGGCGCGCACGCGCGCGACGAAGAAGGGACCGTTCGGATGCCACGCAATGTGCTGGTGGTCGGTGAGCTCTCCGAGGGGGCGCCCACGTCCACGACGATCGAACTGGTCGGCGCCGGCTCGCGCCTGGCGGGCGGGGGTACCGTCGCCGTGACGCTGCTCGGCAACGGCGCCGCCGCCGCCGCCGCCGCGACCTTCCCCGCCGGCGCCACCAAGGCGTTCACGAGCGACGACGCGAACTACGACCAGTTCCGCTCCGACCAGTGGCTGGCGGCGGTCGAGTCCGCGTTCGGTCTGGCCTCGCCCGACCTCGTGCTGATGGCGCAGTCGCTCGTCGGCCGCGAGCTTGCCCCGCGCCTCGCCTTCCGCCACAACACCGCGGCCGCCATGGACTGCGTGCATCTCGCCGACGACGGGGGCACGCTGAAGGTCACGCGTCCCGTCTACGGTGGCAACGCGCTCGCGACGTTCTCGTTCGCCACCTCGCCGGCCGTGGCGACCGTGCGCGCCAAGTCCCAGGACCCGATCGAGCCGAAGGCCGGCGCGAGCGGCGAGACCGCCGAGCTGCCGGCCGCCGGAGAGGCGCGCGCCGCGATCATCGGGCGCGAGAAGGTGGAGGCGGAGGGCCTCCAGCTCCAGGACGCGCCGGTGGTCGTCTCCGGCGGGCGCGGCCTGGGCTCGCCGGACGGATTCAAGCTCGTCGAGGAGCTGGCGGCCGCCATCGGCAAGGACAAGGCCGCGGTCGGCGCCTCGCGCGCGGCGTGCGACCTCGGCTGGTACCCCCCGAGCCAGCAGGTGGGCCTCACCGGCAAGGTGGTGACGCCCGACCTGTACATCGCGGTGGCGATCTCCGGGGCGAGCCAGCACATGGCGGGCTGCTCCGGCTCGAAGACGATCATCGCCATCAACAAGGACCCCGAGGCGAACATCTTCAAGTCCGCCCGATTCGGGATCGTGGGCGACTACAGGCAGGTGCTTCCGCCGCTGATCGCGGCGATCAAGGCCGCCAGGTAGCGCTGGGGGCGCGCGCGAGAGAACTGAGCGGGCGAGCCACGTGCTCGCCCGCTCTGCTTCCCCGAGGACCGCGCCAGGTGCCCGCAGACGGCTCCGCCTTGCGCGCGTATGTGCGCGCAATTACAATCTCAAGCGCGCGCGAACTGGAAGCGCGCGCTACCCCCCTGGAGCGAGCATGGTTGTCATCGGTCTAACCGGAGGCATCGCCTCGGGAAAATCCACCGTGGCCGCGCAGCTGCAAGAGCTGGGCGCCAAGATCATCGACGCCGACCGCCTCGGCCACCGTGTGTACGAGCCGGGCACCGCCGGGTTCCAGAAGGTCGTGAACGCGTTCGGCCACGACATCGTGGCCCGCGACGGCACGATCGACCGGCGGGTCCTCGGCGGCAAGGTGTTCGGCGCGCCCGAGGAGATGGAGCGGCTGACCGACATCGTCTGGCCCGAGATCCGCAAGCTCGCCGCCGCCGAGATCTCCGAGCACCGCCGCAAGGACCGCCATGGCATCGTTGTCCTCGAGGCCGCCGTGCTCTTCGAGGCCAGGTGGGAGGACCTCGTCGACGAGGTCTGGGTGACGACCGTCAAGATCGCCACCGCGGTGGATCGTCTGATGACGCGCAACGGCCTCACCGAAGAGCAGGCGATGGCGCGCATCCAGTCGCAGATGTCGAACCGCGAGCGGCTCGCTCGCGCGGACGTGAAGATCGACAATTCGGGGACGCTCGAGGAGCTCCGACGGCGGGTCGAGCGGCAGTGGAAGCAGCTGCAGAAGCGCATCGCCACCCCGGCCCGGAGGCGATAGCCTATCCCGGACCCGAGGGGCAACCCGGAGCCCGGCCCGCGGGAGGACCGGGGTCGCGGTCGATCATTTCGCAGACTGGGCAGGCAGGATCCATTGACGACGACAGAGCAGGCGAGCGGCTTCAAGCAGATCCAGGTCGAGGACTTCCGGATCACGCAGGAGCCGTACTACCTCCCGATTCACGACGAGGTCGCCCTCTTCGAGGCGGCGTACGACCAGAAGGTGCCGGTCCTGCTCAAGGGCCCGACCGGCTCGGGCAAGACCCGCTTCGTCGAGTACATGTCGTGGAAGCTCCACCGGCACATCGGCAACGTCGACGAGGAGGGGGTGCCGCTCATCACGGTGGCCTGCCACGAGGACCTCACGGCCTCCGATCTCGTCGGCCGCTACCTGCTTGAGGGCGACGACACCCGCTGGATCGACGGGCCGATCACCCGCGCCGTGAAGGTCGGGGCGATCTGCTACCTCGACGAGATCGTCGAGGCACGCAAAGACACGACCGTCCTCATCCACCCGCTCACCGACTACCGGCGCCTGCTCCCGGTCGAGAAGCGCGGTGAGCTGCTGGAGGCCGCGCCCGGCTTCCTGCTCGTGATGTCGTACAACCCCGGCTACCAGTCGGCGCTCAAGGACCTGAAGCACTCCACGCGGCAGCGGTTCGTGGCGATCGAATTCAACTACCCGCCTCGCGACATGGAGGCGGAGATCATCCACATGGAGTCGGGGGTCGACCGCGCCATCGCGCAGGACCTTGCGAAGCTTGCGGAGAAGGTGCGCAACCTCAAGGAGCACGGCCTCGCGGAGGGCGTCTCGACGCGCCTGCTCGTCTACGCGGGCAAGCTCATGGCGAAGGGGATCAGCCCCCGCCGTGCGTGCCAGACCGGCGTGGTCTGGGCGCTGACCGACGACATCGAGGTGCAACGCTCGATCGAGGAAGTGGTCACCTCGATCTTCGACGAGTAGCGTGCACCTCGCGGGCCCGCACGCCCCGCGCGGATGGGCGCGGCGGGAGCAGGGAGCGGGATGACCATCGCCGAGGACCTGACGGCACGCTACGCGCAGGAGCTGCGTGGCTTCGGCGCCTCGCTCCCCGACGACTTCGCGCGCGGCGCCGAGGGCGTCGCGGGGGTGCTCCACGAGGCGCAGCTCGAGCAGTGGGCGCGCGCCGGGATCGACCTCGCCAACCACTCGCTGCGCTCGTGGGAGGCCGCCGCGGAGTACTTCCGCGCGAGCCCCGGGATCGCGCGCGCGCTCGAGTTCGACGGCCTCATGCACTGGGTCGGGCTCGCCACCGCGCTCTCCGCTCGCTCCTCGCTGATCGCCGCCGCCTTCCTGAAGGCGACCCCCGAGGCGCTCGCCACGCTCTCCCCGGAGCAGTTCGAGGCCTGGTCGCAGCAGGGCGACCGGCTCTGCCGCGGCAACTGGAAGTCGATCGCGCTCGCCGCGCTCTACTTCCAGGCGAGCCCGGGGCTCTTCGCCTCCCTCTCGCTCGACTCGGTGGGCCGGCTCGTGGACATCGTGGACCAGCTCACCGAGCGGTCGTACGAGCTCGCGACCACCTGCCTGGAGAGCGCCGGCCCGATCTTCGCGAGGCTCTCGCCGGAGGATCGGGAGCCCTTCCTGCGCTTCGCCCGCGCGGTGACGCGCGCCTCCTGGGCCGACACCCGCCTCTACTTCGAGCGCGGGCCGAAGCTGCTCGAGGCGATCGCCCCCGCGCAGCGCCCCGCCTTCCTGGACCTGGCCGCCCGCGTCACGCTCGCGGTCGGGCGCCAGGGATTCCCGCTCTTCGCAGACGCCGCGGCCGCGCTTGCCTCGGTGGAGCCGGCCGATCACGTCGACCTGCTGGCGTTCGCCGCGCGCCTCGCCCCGGGGAGCCCCCAGGCGGCGATGGAGTACCTCAAGTCCGCGCCGTTTGTGCGCACGCGCCTCACGCCCGAGCAGATGCGCCGCTGGGCCGATGCCGGCGTGGAGATCCTCACCACCGAGCGCAACGCCGAGGGCGCCGAAGCCTTCTTCCGCCTCGAGTCGACACGGGCCGAGGAGATGATGCGTGCGCTCTCGGCCCGCGTGGAGCTCACCTCGGTCAACACGATGCTCCGCATGTACGCGAAGGCGCTCTCGGGCGAGCAGGTCTCCGTGCAGTCCACCGAGATGCTCGTCGACAAGAACATCGGCTGGATGAGCGAGGCGAGCGCGACTACCGAAGGCACCGCGATCTACCTGCCCCCGTTCGTGAACACCTTCGAGGAGCAGGCGGCGAACTTCCAGGTCTACAAGGTCTTCACGACCCACCAGGCGGGCCGGCTCGAGTTCGGCTCCTTCCGCTACCAGTGGCTGCAGCCGGGCACGCAAACGCCCGGCTCGTTGCTCGAGCGTGAGACGAAGCGGAGGGCTGAGACGGCGACCGTCGAGGCCGACGGCGCGAAGAAGCGTGCCGAGGCGACCACCTCGATGCAGCGCTTCTTCAACCTGTTCGCGGACCGCACGCTGATCCACGGCATCTTCACGGTCGTCGAGGACACGCGCGTCGACGCCTACGTGGCGCGCGAGTACGGCGGCATTCGCCGCTGGCTGCGCCGCCTGCAGGCGTACGAGGCCGAGCACCGCCCCGAGGTGCGCACCATGGGGCTGCGCGAGGGGCTGCTCGAGAACCTCCTGCGCATCTCGCTGGGACGCCCGGACACCGTGCGCTGGCCGCATGCGCTGCAGGCGCACCTCGGTCGCGCGATCGGCGCGCTGCGCGTCATCGAGCAGGACGGCGCCACCGTGCAGGACTCCGCGGAGGTGTCCGCGGCGATCTACGACATCGCGGTCTCCATCCCGAACATCCTCGCGGACGTGCCCGAGGGCGACTGGGTGATGGCGGACGAGGAGATGCTCTCGATCGCGCCGAGCATGCCGGGCGGCGGCGGCGAGGGCGAGCCGCAGATGATGCCGAACGGCGAGGAGGTGGCGTTCGAGAACCCGCCGCAGCCGGAGTTCCGCGGCGACTTCAAGCCGGAGCTCGTGCAGCTGCTGATGAAGCTCAAGCTGCAACAGCAGGGCGCGCAGCAGGACGGCGTCACCGCGCCGCTGACCAAGGAGCAGCTCATGGAGCTGCTCGAGAACTCCGCCGAGATCACGATCAACGAGTGGGCCGAGGGCGACCTCGCCTCGAGCCTGGGGATGTTCCTCTCGAACCTCGAGAAGGAGGCCGGCACGCCGGCGGGCGACCCGAAGCAGAAGGGGCAGCAGCCGCAGCAGGACCAGCCGGGCGGTGGGGGAGCGGACGAGGGCGAACTCCCCATGCGCATCGACTATTTCTTCTACGACGAGTGGGACTTCCGCGCCGCCGACTACCGGCCGCGCTGGGCCCGCGTCGGCGAGCGCCTCTCCGACGAGGGCGATGACGACTTCTACGAGGAGACGCTCCGCAAGTACCACGGACTCGTCCTCGAGACGCGGCGGCAGTTCGAGCTGATGCGCCCGGAGAGCTTCCGCAAGATCAAGAAGCTCGAGGACGGCCACGACATCGACCTCGACGACGCGATCGAGTTCCACGTCGACAAGAAGGCCGGCGTCGGCCCGATCGCGCGCATCTACTCCCGGCGCAACAAGGTCGAGCGCGACGTCGCGGTCGCGTTCCTGCTCGACATGTCGGCGTCGACCGACGAGGAGATCGAGAAGCAGCGCCAGAAGTACGACAAGGACGACAACGACGACTTCGACGGCGACCCGCGGAAGTACTTCCAGTGGCTGGCGCAACGCCGGGCGCGCCAGGCCATCGAGCCGCCGAAGCGGATCATCGACCTCGAGAAGGAGTCGACGGTGCTCGTCGTCGAGGCGCTCGAGGCGATCGGCGACGCATACGGCATCTACGGCTTCTCCGGCTACGGCCGCGAGAACGTCGAATACCACGTGATCAAGGATCTGGGCGAGCCGTTCGACGACCGCGTGCAGCGACGCATCGCGAAGATCGAGCCGATCCGCTCGACGCGAATGGGGCCGGCGATCCGCCACACGATCCACAAGCTCAACGAGTACGACGCGAAGGTGAAGATCCTGATCCTCGTCTCCGACGGCCGCCCGCAGGATCACGGCTACGGGCGCGACCGCACGGAGAAGGAGTACGCCGTCCATGACACGAAGCAGGCCCTCGTCGAGGCGAAGCGCGACGGGATCACGCCCTTCCTAATCACGGTCGACAAAGAGGGGCACGACTACCTGAAACAGATGTGCGACGACATCGGCTACGAGGTCGTCGACAACATCGAGTCGCTGCCGCGGCGGCTGCCGACGCTCTACCGCCACCTCGCGGCGGAGTAGCGCCTCCCGACGTCGATGAGGCCCCGCATCGTCGCGCTCGACGTCGACGGGACGATCGTCCACCGCCCGGGCAGCATCGCGTGGGAGGTCGCTTCGTCGACGCTCCCCTCGGACCGCATCCGGCGGGCGGTGCGCGCGCTCGAGGCCGCGGGGGTCGGGGTGATCCTCGCCTCCGGGCGGATGTTCCCGGGCACGAGGATGGTGCACGAGCACCTCGGGCTGCGCTCGCCGCTCGTGTGCCAGCAGGGCTGCGCCGTGCACGAGCCGGCCGGGCACGTGCTGCACGAGTTCCCGCTCGACGTGGAGATCGCGCACGCGGTGATCGCGTACGCCCGGAAGCTCGGGCATCCCTACGAGTGGTTCACGCCGGTGCGCTACCTCGCCTCCGCGCACAACGAGGCGAGCGAGGAGTACGCGCGCGCGTCCGGCGTGGTCACCGAGTACCACCCCGCGCCGGAGACGAGCGGGCTGCTGCCGACCGGGGTGGGGATCATCAGCACCGCGGAGGAGGCGCGCGCGATCCATGCTGAGCTCGTGGCGCGGTTCGGCGAGCGCGTGCACGTGATCGACTTCCCGAGCGTGACCGTGTGCGTGCAGGCCGGCGTGACGAAGGGGCGCGCGCTCGAGCTGCTCTGCGCAGACCTCGGGGTCGCGCGCGCCGAGGTGGTGGCGGTGGGGGACAGCGTGAACGACGCGCCGATGCTCGAGTGGGCCGGGCGCGGCTACACCGTCTCGCACGGCGACGCCTACGCGATGGCGGCCGCCGACGAGGTGCTCGACATGGCTGATGACGACGGTGTGGCGGCGCTGCTCGAGCGCGTCGCGACGGGTCGGGGGATCTAGTGCGCGACCCCGCGCCGGGGGCGAGCGGCGCCCGCCGGGTGAGGGGCGCCCTTCGACGAGCTCGGGGCGAACGGAGACCGTTCCCGCGGGGAGCCCCTCGTGCAGGGACCCGGCCCGCCCCGGCCCCCGGCAGGCACGGACCCTGCCCGGCAGGGGCCCCTCACCCCCCCGGCGTCAGCGCGTAGCGCAGCACGCCGTCCACTTCCCGGGCCGCCGCCTCCCCCGTCGCCTCGAGCGCGTCCAGGTGCCCGATCACCTCCGTCATCGCCTGTCCGAGGCGGTCGTCCGGGAGGCGCGGGAAGAGCGCACGCGCGATCTCGTGCGCGCTGGCCGGTCCCCCACGCAGTGCGGTCCGCACGCGCGCCGAGCGGCGCGCGTGGTGCGTCGCGAAGCGGTCGAAGAGCCGCGCCGGCTCGTCCACCGCGCAGCCGTGGCCCGGGAGGATGCGGCGCACCGGCAGTCGCCGCAGGCGCTCGACGGAGGCGAGGAACGGCGGGAGCGAAGGCCAGCGCGCGGGCTCGAGCGCCGCGGCGTCGCGGCCGGCCGCGTCCGGGAAGTGCAGGCCAGCAGTCGGGACCGTGGTCGGGAGGAGCGTGTCACCGGAGAAGAGGTCGCCGCTCAACTCGACGAAGCCGACGAGGTTGCCGGGCGTGTGGCCCGGAGCGGGAAGCACGCGAAGCGCCGCGCCTCCGGTGAGCAGCAGCTCGAGCTCACCCGCGAGCGGATCGACCGCCTCCGGGGGGCACGGGTCCCATCGCAGCGCCCGCCCGCCCCGCAGCGACCCCAGATGCGCGACCACCGCGTCGGGGCAGCCGTGCCGGCGCAGCTCCGCGAGCCGGAGCCCGCGCTGCGCCTCGTTCGCCGCGCGCCCGGCGCGCAG
>VGNK01000055.1 GCA_016866055.1 Chloroflexota bacterium
ACCGGCGCGGCGGCGCGGCGCGCGAGCGCTCCATCGACGACCACCTCCCGCGCGAGGATGAGCGCGCGGGCACGCTCGCGGCTCGGCGCGAGGCCGCGGTCGACGAGCAACTGGTCGAGGCGGCGGCGCGGCGCGGCGCGTCGGGTGCGGGGAGTCGTCATGGCCCGCGAGGATAGCACCGGCCGCCCTCGCGGCCCCACGCGGAGCGCGGCCCGGCGTCGGGCGCGCGCCGTCTCGCGACCAGCCGTCCCGTTCCCGCCACGCCGCCGTAGTATGCCGACGAGCCGGCAGCCGGCAGCCGGCGGCGAGAGCGGGAGGGGGATGCGATGGTGAAGATCGGCAGCGGGGCGTTCGTCTACGACGCGCTCGCCACGTGGGAGCAGCTCCCGGCGGGGATGACCCTGCACGAGACCCCCGGCGTCGCCGTCGACGCCGAGGACCGCGTCTACCTGCTCACCCGCAACACGAAGAACCCGCTCATCGTGCTCGACCGCGACGGCCGGTTCCTGCGCACCTTCGGCGAGGGCACCTTCACCGCGCGCACGCACGCCGTCACGATCGCACCCGACGGTTCCGTCTTCTGCGTCGACGACGGCGCCCACACCGTCACGAAGTGGTCGCCCGAGGGCGCGCTGCTGATGACGATCGGCACGCCGGGGCAGTCCTCGCCCCGCTTCAGCGGGCTGCCGTTCAACCGCCCCACCGACGTGGCGATCTCGCGACGCGACGGGTCGCTGTACGTGAGCGACGGCTACGGGAACGCACGCGTCCACAAATACACACCGGACGGGAAGCTCGTTTGCTCCTGGGGCGAGCCGGGGATCGACCCCGGCCACTTCATGGTCCCGCACAACATCGGGATCGACGCGCAGGACCGCATCTACGTGGCGGACCGGGAGGCGCACCGCGTCCAGGTCTTCGATACCGACGGGAAGGCGCTCGCGGTGTGGAACAACATCCACCGCCCCTGTGCGCTCACGGTCGGCCCGGACGGGAACGTCTACGTGGGCGAGCTGAACGCCGTCGGCCTGATGGAGGGGGCGCCGAATCAGGGACACCGCGTGAGCGTGCTGAGCCCCGAGGGGAGGCTGCTCGCGCGCTTCGGCGACGCCAAGGAGGGCGAGGCGCCGGGGCACTTCATCGCGCCGCACGGAATCGCGGTGGACTCGCACGGCGACGTGTACGTCGGCGAGGTGTCGTTCACGATCCGCGGAGGCCGCATGGACCCGCCGCGCGAACTCAAGAGCCTGAAGAAGCTTCGACGGCTCGCCTGACCGGCAGCCACGATCGCCGGCCGAGTCCCCGCGCACGTCCGATGAACAGCCGCGCCTGGCTGTGGGCCGCATGCGGCGTGGTCGGAGTGGTCATGCCGTACACGGCGGTCGTCCCCTGGCTGGCGCAGCACGGCGTCGCGCCCGACGCGTTCGTGACCGCGATGTTCGCCGACCGGGTCGCGGCGTTCTTCTCAATCGACGTGCTCGTGTCGGCGGGCGTTGTCGCGGCCTGGGTTGTGGTGGACCGCACGCACCTGGGCCGCGCATAGTGGACGCCGCTCGTCGCACTGGCGACGGTCGGGGTGTCGCTCGCGCTGCCGCTCGCGCTGCTCCTGCGTGAACGGGCGTCGAGCCCTGCCGGCGCGCGCCCGAGCCTTGGACCGTAGGGAAGAGAGGGTTCGAGATGGCTCGCTTCACCGTCGCGCACATCGACGCCCGGACGACAGACCTCCCGCGTGAGCGAGAGGCGCTCGCCACGGCGGATGCCGAGCTGATCGCACGGCTCTGCCGGAGCGACGACGAGGTGATCGAGTTCGCGCGGGGCGCGGATGCGATCCTCTGCACGGGCTACCCCGTCGGGGAGAAGGTGCTCGCCGGCTGCCCCGACGTGAAGGTGGCGGTCCGCTACGGCGTCGGGTTCGACAACATCGACCTGGACGCCGCCACCGCGCGCGGGGTCGTCGTGTGCAACGTCAACGACTACTGCATCGACGAGGTGGCGACGCACGCGTTCGCGCTCCTGATCGCGCTGAACCGGAAGCTGACCCTGCACGACCGGGCCGTGCGCCGCGGCGAGCGCGCCCCGCTCCCGCCGACGGGCCCGCTGCGGGGCGAGACGCTCGGGCTGGTCGCGTTCGGCAAGATCGCGCGCGCGGTCGCCGAGCGGGCCCGCGGCTTCGGCCTGCAGGTGATCGCGAACGACCCATACGTCGACCCGGCCATCGCCGAGCGCGCGGGGGTGCGGCTCACGAGCCTCGAGGAGGTCATGCGGACCTCGGATTACGTCTCGGTACACACACCGCTCAACGTGGAGACGCGCGGGCTCATCGGCGCCGCCCAGCTCGCGCTGATGAAGCCCACCGCGTACCTGGTCACGACCTGTCGCGGCGGGGTGGTCGAGGAGCGCGCGCTCTTCGAGGCGCTGCGCGACGGGCGCATCGCCGGGGCCGGCGTCGACGTCTGGGACCCCGAGCCGGTGCGGGCCGACCACCCGCTGCTCACGCTCGACAACGTGATCGCGACGCCGCACTCGGCGTACTACTCCGACCGCTCCGCGCCGCTGTTGCAGACGCGCGTCGGTGAGGCCGCAGCGGACGTGCTGCGGGGGTACCTGCCGCGCAGCGTCGTGAACCCGGCGGTGCTGGAGCGGGTGAAGCTGGCCGCGCACCCGGGGCGCTGAGCGATCGCCGGCCGCTACCCGCTCCCGGCCCCGCCGGCTTCGCACGCCCCCGCGGCGCGGCGCTCCGCGCGCAGCGCCCGCAGCGCGAGGTAGCCGAGCGTCAGCGCGACGATCGGGAGCACGAAGCCGAGCGTCACCACGGCGAAGGGCCCCACCGCCCCGCGCTCGGTCGCGTCCAGGTAGAGGTACAGCACGTACCCGGCGTACATCGCGATGAAGAGGAATCCTTCCCAGCGCGCGATCAGCCGGCCGGTGAAGAAGATCGGGAGGCACGCGATCGCGACCGCCGTCATCACGGGGATGTCGACCCGCAGCGCCCCGGCCGCGACGGCGACGCCGTCCGGCGCGACGAGCCCGGAGAGCCCCAGGACCGCCAGGATGTTGAAGAGGTTGCTGCCGACCACGTTGCCGACCGCGATGTCGCGCTCGCCGCGGAGGCTCGCCACCACCGAGGTCGCGAGCTCGGGCATCGACGTCCCGGCGGCGACCAGCGTCAGCCCGATCACGAGGTCGCTCATGCCGAGCGCCTCCGCGAACTCGACGGCGCCGTCGACGAACCAGCGCGCGCCGAGCACCAGCAGCGCGAGCCCGAGCAACACACGGAAGACGTCGAAGGCGACGCGCCGCAGGGTCGTGTCCCGCTCGCCGAACTCCTGCGTGTATTCCTCGGCGACGGCGCGGCCTTCGCGGCGGCTCTGGCGGATCGCCCAGCCCGTGTACGCGAGGCCCCCCGCGAAGAGCAGCGCCCCGTCGACGCGGCCGATCGAGCGGTCGAGCGCCATCAGCAGCAGCACGATCGAGACGCCGATCATCAGCGGCACGTCGAGCCGGACGAGCCGCTGAGATACGCCCAACGGGGCAACCGCAGCCGAGAGGCCGAGGATCAGCAGCACGTTGAAGATGTTGCTGCCGACGACGTTGCCGAGGGCCACGTCGGCGTTGCCCTGGAACGTCGAGGAGACGCTCACTGCGAGCTCCGGCGCGCTCGTGCCGAACGCGACCACGGTGAGCCCGATGACGAGCGCAGAGATCCCCAGCGAGGCGGCGAGCCGCGAGGCTCCGCGCACGAGCGACTCCGCCCCGAGCACGAGCAGCACGAGCCCGGCCGCGAAGAGGGTGACCGTCGGCGCGTCCACGCGCGAAACGTAGGCCCGGCGCGCGTTACGCGCACTGGTCCGCCCTACAATGCGCCAGCACTGAGAGGGGGTGCGGGTTGGTGAACGCGCTACGAGACCGCTACGCCATCGTCGGGATCGGCGAGACGGAGTTCTCGCGCAACTCCGGACGCACCACGAGGGCACTCGGGGTGGAGGCCATCCGCAACGCCATGCGCGACGCCGGGCTCACCCCCGCGGACGTCGACGGGATGCTCTCGTACCACGGGAACGACTCCACGGACTCCCCCACGATCGCCGGCGACCTCGGCATCAGGCTGAACTTCTACATGGACTGCTCCGGCGGCGGCTCCAGCACGGAGGCGCTCATCGGGCTGGCGATCGGCGCGATCGAGGCGGGCATGTGCCGCACGGTGGCGGTCTTCCGCGCGATGAACGGCTACACGCAGGCGCGCATCGGCGGCACCGGCCGCCAGGCGCCCGTCTACACGGGCGGCTCGATCCCGCAGGCCATCTACGGGATGACCTCGGCCGCGCAGTCGTTCGCCCCCGCGTTCATGCGCCACATGTACGAGCACGGCACGACGAGCGAGCAGGTCGCCCACGTCAAGGTCGCGCACAGCAAGCACGCCTCGAACAACCCCAAGGCCTTCTACAAGGAGCGCGTCACCGTCGACGACGTGCTGAGCTCCCGCTGGATCACGAAGCCGCTGCACCTGCTCGACTGCTGCGTCGAGACGGACAACGGCACCGCGGTCATCGTGACGAGCATCGAGCGCGCGCGCGACCTCAAGCAGCATCCCATCCACATCATGGGCGTCGCCGGGCGCACCACGAAGCGCAAGGGCAACTACCACTGGTCGTACGCGCCGATCTCGCTGCACGCCGGCCAGTACGGCGGCCCGATCGTCTTCGCGAACGCAGGCGTCGGCCCGGAGGACATCGACATCACCGGCTCGTACGACGCCTTCACGTTCACGACGCTCTTCCAGCTCGAGGCCTACGGCTTCTGCAAGGTCGGTGAGGGCGGCGAGTACGTCTCGAGCGGGATCATCGAGCTCGGGGGCGCGCGCCCGAACAACCCGAGTGGGGGTCACCTCTGCGAGGTCTACTCGCACGGGATGAACATGGTGATCGAGAACGTGCGCCAGCTCCGCGGGCTCGTCGACGACTACTGTCCGAGCTGGCAGCAGGGGGAGCATACCTACGACTACAGCGAGCGCGGCTGCCGCCAGGTGCGCGACCCCGAGATCACGATGAACCTGGGCTGGGCGAGCCCCGCCACCGGCTCGGCCCTGATCCTGCGGAAGTAGGAGGCGCGCGATGGCCGAGTACCTGGGCGTGCGGGTGCACGTCCCCGAGAACGACCCCACGATGCTCGCCTACCTGCAGCACGCCGGCACGCACCGGCTGACGCTGCAGCGCTGCCGCGACTGCGGGCTCCTGCAGTACCCGCCGGGCACCGCGTGCGAGCACTGCACCTGCCTGGACTTCGACTGGGCCCCCGTCTCCGGCAAGGGGACGATCTACTCGTACGAGATCGTCACCCACCCGATCCACCCGGCGTACCGCGACCGCGTCCCGTACCCGATCGTGCTCGTCGAGCTCGACGAGCAGCGCGCCGTCCCCGCGCCCGACTACGCCCTGCGCGTGATCGCGACGCTGGTCGACGCCGAGGGGCGGCCGGAGCACGAGGAGCGCGTGGCGATCGGGGCCCGCGTGGAGGTCGCGTTCGCCGACCTCGGGGACGGGCTCGCGCTTCCGCTGTTCCGGCTCAGCGACGAGCCGCCCGAGCACGCGCTCTGGCGATATCCGGGCTAGCGCAGGCGGGGACGCGCGCGGCGGCTAGGCCGACTCGGGGACCTCTTCGGGCTCGCCGTTCAGCACCTGGCCGGACTCCGTGATCAGGAGCGGGCGGCGGCGCTGCTTCACGGACTCGCCCGTGACGACGCACTTCCGCACATCGTTGCGCGACGGCGTCTCGTACATCACGTCGAGCAGCAGATCCTCGACGACCGTGCGGAGCCCGCGCGCGCCGGTCTTCTGGCCGATCGCCTCCTCCGCGATCGCGCGCAGCGCGTCGTCGGTGAAGACGAGCTCCACGTCGTCGATCGAAAAGAGACGCTGGAACTGCCGCGCGATCGCGTTCTTCGGCTGCGTGAGGATTGCGACCATCATCTCCGCGTCGAGCGGGTCGAGCGTCGAGACGACCGGGAGGCGGCCGACGAACTCCGGGATCAGCCCGAACTGCAGCAGGTCGTCGTGCGAGACGTCGCGCAGGATGTGCGCCTTCTCGATCTCGATCTCGGCGCGCGAGCGCGGGTCCGACTTGAAGCCGAGCGTGCGGATGCCGCGCCCGGTACGGCGCGCCACGATCCGCTCCAGCCCCTCGAACGCCCCACCGCAGATGAACAGGATGTTCGAGGTGTCGATCTGGATGAAATCCTGATGGGGGTGCTTGCGGCCGCCCTGCGGAGGCACGCTCGCCACCGAGCCCTCGATGATCTTGAGGAGCGCCTGCTGCACGCCCTCGCCGGAGACGTCACGCGTGATCGACGGGTTGTCGCTCTTGCGCGCGATCTTGTCGATCTCGTCGATGTAGACGATGCCGCGCTCGGCCTTCTGGATGTCGAAGTCCGCCGCCTGGATCAGGTGCAGCAGGATGTTCTCGACGTCCTCGCCGACGTAGCCGGCCTCGGTGAGCGCCGTAGCGTCCGCGATCGAGAACGGCACGTCCAGGATGCGGGCGAGCGTGCGCGCGAACTCCGTCTTGCCGGTCCCCGTGGGGCCGATCAGCAGGATGTTCGACTTCTCGAGCTCGACGTCGGCCTGGACCGGTGCCTCGATGCGCTTGTAGTGGTTGTAGACGGCGACCGAGAGGACGCGCTTGGTGTGCTCCTGGCCGACGATGTACTCGTCGAGCAGGCGTACCAGCTCGTGCGGCGTGCGCATGCTCCCCGAGGACGACTTCCCGGATGACTTCCCGCCGGACTGGGTCTCCTCGTTGATGATCTCCTGGCAGAGCTCGACACACTCGTCGCAGATGTAGACAGCCCCGGGGCCAGCGATCAGGCGCTTGACCTGGTCCTGGTTCTTCCCGCAGAAGGAGCAGTTGTACTGGACCCGGCTGCCGCGCGTCGTCCCGCTCGCCATCGAATCCCCGTCTCTCCCGTCCCCGCGATCCTGCCCGGGCTACCGCTCAGGCCGGCTTAGCCAGGATCTCGTCGACGAGCCCGTACGTGCGGGCGTCCTCGGCCGTCAGGTAGATGTCGCGGTCCGTGTCCTGTTTGATGCGCTCCATCGGCTGCCCGGTGGCGTCCGCGAGGATCTTGCGGATCTTCTCGTTGTTGCGGATCAGCTCGCGCGCCTGGATCTCGACGTCCGCGGCCTGGCCGCTGCCGCCGCCGATCGCCTGGTGCATGTGCACCGTGGCGTTCGGGAGCGCGTAGCGTTTCCCCTTGTGACCGGCCGCGAGCAGGACGGTCCCCATCGACGCTGTCACCCCCACCGCGATGGTGGACACATCGGCGCGGACCAGGTTCATCGTGTCGTAGATGGCCAGCCCCGCGTAGATGAGGCCCCCCGGCGAGTTGATGTAGAGCGAGATGTCGCGCTCCGGGTCCTCGCGATCGAGGAAGAGGAGCTGCGCGACGATGGAGTTCGCTACCTGGTCGTCGATGGGCGTGCCCAGGAAGACCACCCGCTCCTTCAGCAGCAGGGAGTAGATGTCGTACGCCCGCTCACCGCGGGGACCCGCCTCTACCACCATCGGAATGATGTTGCGCGGCGTGAAGAAGCCGGGCGAGAAGTCGTCAGGGCGAATCGGACGGTGCGTCACTGGGAACCCGTTTCCAGCTGCTCGGGGGTTGCTCGCTGCTGCCTGCTCGTCGCTCATGAGCCGTCGGCCGTGCCGGGCGCGGTCTGCGCCTCGGCGGCCGGTGCATCATCGCTGGTGACCTCCGGGGCCTCGGACTCGCCCGCTTCCGCGTCCTCGGCGGCGCGCCCGCGGCGGCGGCGCGAACCGCGCCGCGCGGAGGCGCCGGCCTCCGCGCCCTCCGCCTGCTTGCAGATCTCCTCCAGCCGCTCGATCGCGGCTCGCGTCAGCAGCTGGTTGCGGATCGACGTCCGCCCCTCGGGGGTGTCCACGAGCTGGCGCGCCGCGCTCTCGCGCGACGCCTCCGCCTCCGGTCCCGTCAGCTGCTCCACCAGCCGCCCGATCTCCTCGTCGACCTGCTCGTCGGTGACCTCGAGGGTCTCCGCGTCGACCAGCTCGGCGAGCACGAGCGAGCGGCGCACCGCCAGGTCCGCCGCCTCCCGCAGCTCGTCCCGCACGTCATCGAGCGTGCGCCCGATCGTCTCGAGCCAGCGCTGCAGCCCCTCCTGGGTGTGCGAGGCGTGGTTCGACTCGCGGTCGATGAGGCGGTCCACCTCCCGCTCCACGAGCACGTCGGGGTAGTCCATCGTGGCGGTCGCGACGAGCAGGTCCACGATCTCGTCGTGGTAGCGCTCGCGCGCCTGCCGCTCCAGCTCCTCCGCGAGGTCGCTGCGCACGCGCGTCTCGAGCCCTGCGAAACTCTCGAAGCCCTCGTCGAGCGAGCGCGCGAACTCGTCGTCGAGCTCGGGGAGGACCTCCTGCTTCACCTCGTGGATGGTCACCGTGTAGGAGGCCTGCTTGCCGGCGAGCTCGGGGCCG
The DNA here is from genome assembly GCA_016866055.1 of Chloroflexota bacterium. GTDB lineage: Bacteria > Chloroflexota > Dehalococcoidia > UBA2979 > UBA2979 > VGNK01. The sequence goes on from VGNK01000055.1 coordinate 8,482, forward strand.
CCGAAGTCCTCCGGGAGCGCGAACTCGATCTGGTACGGGCCGCCGCGCTCGAGGCCGATCACCCGCTCGGAGAAGCCCGGCAGCGAGACGATCCCGCCCTCGCGCAGCGAGAACTCGGCGTCCTCCTCGACGTGCGGCTCCGCCTGGCCGTCGACCGAGACGGTGACGTCCGCGCGCACGCGGTCGTTCCAGCCGACCGCGCGGTCGACCGGCTCCAGCGTCGCGTAGCGGCGGCGGATGCTCGTGAGGGTCTCGAGGACCTGCTCCTCGGTGACCGCGGTCTCGGGCGCGGGCGCGCGCAGCGCCGCGTACTCCTTGAGGTCGACCGACGGGCGCACCGGGACGGTGGCGGAGACGACGAGCGGCTCCGTCGACTTGAGGTCGAACTCCGGCTGGTCGATGGCGTCGATCTGCTCGGACGCGAGCGCCTCGTTGTAGATGCCGGGGATGAGCTCTTCGAGCGCCTCCTGCAGCAGGGCGCCGCGGCCGAGGTGTCGCTCGACGATGGGGCGGGGGGCCTTGCCGGGGCGGAAGCCGGGGATGCGGACGCGCTCGGAGAGGCGGCGCGCCGCCTTGTTCATCGAGGCTTCGACGCGCTCCGGGGCGACCTCGATCTCGAGGGCGACGCGCGACCGGGGGAGCCGTTCCGTGGTGATGGCCACGCGTGTTGCACCCTCTACCCCGTCACGCCCATCGTCGGCGCTCCGGTCCCCACCGACACTCTGAACCTGCCGCGAGAGCGAGTATAGCACGCGACCCCGGGCGCCCCGCTCTCGGGGTAATCCCTCACAGGTGCGCGATCCGCGAACGTGATGCGGCCGGGCGCTAGCGACCCGCGATCGCATCGTTGAGCGCGTCCCCCAGCAGCACGAACGCGTACAGCAGCATCGTGACGATCACGCCCGGGACCAGCAGCAGGTGCGGGTGCGCCTGGAAGGTGCGCGCGCCCGACCCGTCGAAGAGCATCGCCCCGAACGACGGCGTCGGCGGCTGCACCCCCACCCCGAACCAGGTGAGGAAGATCTCGGACCCGGCGATCGCGCCGAGCGTCGAGGAAACCTCGAGCACGATCAAGAACGAGACGTTCGGGAGCAGGTGGCGGAAGATCACGCGCCCCGACCGCGCGCCGAGCGACTCAGCGGCGGCGATGAAGTCGCGCTCTCGCAGCTGCAACACCTGCGAGCGGATCAGCCGCGCCGTGCCGATCCAGAAGAAGAGCGAGAGTGCCCCGAAGACGACGAGGTAGGAGGGGAGGCCGGAGGAGACAAGCCCCGTGAGCGGGGTGTGATCCTCGATCCACCGCACGGCATGGATCGCCCGCGGCGAGAGCGTCGTGTTGATGAGGATGAGCATCACGAGCGCCGGCAGCCCCGCGAAGATCTCCCCCACGCGCATGATCAGGTTGTCGATCCAGCCGCCCTTGTAGCCGGCGAGCAGCCCGAGCGCGTTGCCGATCACGAGCGAGCCGGTGAGCAAGACAGCGGTCGTCACGATCAGCGTCGTCCGCGCGCTGTAGATGGCGCGGCTCAGCATGTCGCGGCCGAGCCGGTCGGTCCCGAGCAGGTGGTCGCGGCTCGGTCCCTCGAGCTGGCGGTCGAGGTTCTGTTGTGTGAACGAGTACGGCGCCACGAACGGCGCGAGCAACCCGGCCGCGTAGATGATCGCGACGATCACGAGCGAGATCATCGCGAGCCGCTTCCTGCGCAGGCGCCGCCAGAGCAGCCCCCACTGGCTCTCGCCGCGTGGAGCCTCGGTGACGCGGGTCGCCTCCGCCTCCGTCGTCGTCATCGCGACGCTCCGAGCCGCACGCGCGGGTCGATGAACGAGTACGTGATCTCGACGAGCAGGTTCATGATCACGAAGACGCCGGCGAAGATCACTGTCGCCGCCATGATCGTGTCGTAGTCGCGGCTGCGCACCGCCTCGAAGAGGAAGCGGCCGATGCCGGGGATCCCGAGGAGCGTCTCGACGAAGAACGCCCCCTCGATGATCCCGGCGAGCGCGAAGCCGATCACGGTGACCACGGGCAGCAGCGAGTTCGGGAGGATGTGCCGCATCATCACGGTGCCCTCGGGGAGCCCCTTCGCGCGCGCCGTGCGGATGTAGTCCTCGCGGGTCACCTCGAGCGCGGTGAAGCGCACGAGCCGCGCCACTCCCGCGAAGCCGCCAATTGTGAACGCGAGGAGCGGCAGGTAGACGTGCGGGTCGGGGATCGGGATCGCGATCACCCCGCCGATCCAGTAGACGTCGAACAGCCCGTCCCACCCGCCGACCGGCAGCCAGCGCAGCTTCAGCGCGAAGAGCCAGAGCAGCGGCGGGATCAGCACGAGCACGGGAATTGCTCTGAAGAACAGCAGCACGCTCACGATGAGCGGGTCGAGCCAGGTGCCGTTCAGCTTGGCGGCGATCAGCCCGAGCGGGATGCCGAGCCCGAACACGATCACGAGTGCGACGAAGCCGAGCTGCGCGGAAACCCACATCTTCGGGAAGATCAGCTCGGAGACGGTGAAGCCGCGCTGCAGGAACGACTCGCCGAAGTCGCCCCGCACGGCGCCCGTGAGCCAGCGCCAGTACTGCTCCGGGAGCGACGCGTCGAGCCCGCGCTCCGCGCGTACCCGTGCTAGCACCTCCGGGTCTCGGAACTGCCCGGCGGCCACCGCCACCGGGTCGCCGGGGCCGAAGCGCGCGATCGCGAACGAGAGGAACGAGACCGCGAGCAGGATGATCGGCAGCCAGAAGAGCCGCCGGATGATGTAGCCGGTCACCCCGCGCCCCCGATTCGCAGCGGAACGCGCCGCGCTACCGCACGACCTCGACGAAGCGCAGCCGCGGGATCACCATCGGTGGGTCGAACCACCCCTTCACGCGCGAGGCCACCACGATGTGGCGCTGCGGGAAGTAGAGCGGGATCCACGCCGCGTCCTTGATGATCAGCTCCTCCGCCTGCTGGTAGAGGCGCAGCCGCTTCTCGACGTCCCGCTCCGTCCGGGCCTGATCGAGCAGGCGGTCCAGCGCGGAGTTCGAGTACTTCACGTCGTTCAGCCGCGAGTCGGAGTGGAACTTCAGGTCGAGGATGTCCTCAGGGTCCGGGTAGTCCATGATCCAGCCCCCGTTGAACATCTGCAGCCGTCCCGCGTCCTGGTCGGCCAGGAACGTCGCGAAGTCCGTCTGCCGGATTTCGACGGTCACCCCGAGCTCGGTCTTCCACTGCTCGACGAAGGCCTGCGTGTCGATCCCCGCCTGCGCCCCGCCGCCCACCTCGGTGAGCACGACCGGCGGCAGCCGGTCGCCGTACTTCGACTGCTTGAGCGCGGTGCGCGCGCGGCCGGGGTCGAACGAGTAAGTCTTGTCGTTCTTCGTGAACCCGGGCAACTCGGGCGGCAGGATGCCGGTCGCCGGAAGCACCATGTTGTTGAAGGTGACCTGCGCGATCTTCTTGCGGTCGATCGCCATCGCGAACGCGCGGCGCACGTTCACGTCATCGAACGGCGGCACCTTCGTGTTGAAGGCGATGTAGAAGATCGAGAAGTCGGTCCAGGTGGAGTAGAGCTTGTTCAGCGCGCTGTTCGGATCACGCGCGCGGTCGATGTCGTTGACGCTGATCGGCGCGACGTCCAGCTCGCCGTTCTCGAAGCGGGTGAGCGCAGACCCGCCGGCGAGGAGGTAGAGGACCTCCTTCAGTTTCGGCGCACCGAGGTGGTAGCGGTCGTTGGCCGTGAGCACGATGCGCTCGCCGAGCCGCCACTCGCGCAGGCGGTAGGGACCGGTGCCGTTCGGCTGGCGGGTCCAGTTGCGCGGGTTGGCCTCGACCTGCTGGCGGTCGACCACGAAGGCGGTCGGGTAGGTGAGCTTTGCCAGGAAGTATGGCTTCGGCGCGTCGAGCGTGAAGCGCAGCGTCTTGTCGTCGACCACCTCGAGGCCCTTGATGTTTTTCGCGATGCCGAAGAAGCGCTCGCGCGTCCCGATGATGTCGCCGAGGTACGAAATGGCGAGCGGGGAGGCGAGCTCGGGCGAGGCGGCGCGCTCGAACGACCACTTGAAGTCCTGTGCGGTCACGGGGCGGCCGCTGTGGAAGAAGATGTCGCCGCGCAGCTTGAACGTGTACTGCTTGCCGTCCGGGCTGACGTCGAAGCTCTCCGCGAGATCCGGGACGATCTCGAGCTTCGGGTTGATCGTCACGAGCCCGCTGAAGATCTCGACGATGTACTCGGCGGAGAGCGCGTCGCCGGCGAGGTGCGGGTCGAGCGTGACGGGGTCGCTCGAGGGGAGGCGCAGCTGGCCCTGCGCGGCGCGGCCGCCCTTCGTGCCGGAGCCGCCCGCGCCGCCGGTCGTGATGCCGCTGCTGCCGCCGCCGCCCGCGTCCTCGCCGCCGGAGAGCAGCAGGACGGCCGAGAGCCCGCCCACCGCGAGGACGAGCACGGCGAGGACCCCGAGAAGGATCGCGAGTACGCGGTTCGTACCGCTCATCGGTCGGCTCCACTCACTGCGACAGGCTCAGGCCCGGGTGGGAGGGCCAACGCACCGCAGGGGCCTCGATCATACACGGCACGCCGGTGCGACTGCGGGCGTACGTAGGCGGGTACGTGCGCGCGCGTCCCCGCGGATGCGTCAGCTCGCGGGGGCGGCGCCGCCGGCGCTCCCGGCGGCCGCCCCCTCGCGGGCGGCCCCGCCCGCGAGCGCCTCGCGCGCGGTGGCATCCAGCTCGATGTGCACCTCCGCCAGCTGCT
>VGNK01000056.1 GCA_016866055.1 Chloroflexota bacterium
CGCACGAGACGCTGCGCGCCGCTGCGCACGTAGAGGCGGGCGAGCGCGAAGGCCGCGCGCAGCACGCGCGGGCGGGCGAGCACCCACCTCAGCACGAGCGCGCGCGCCTGCCAGGAGCGGGGCCGTCGCCGGAACGGGTTCGCCATGATCGAGGCCCGCGCGTCCTCCATGATGCGCCCGTACGGCACTGCCGACGGGCACGCGGTCTCGCACGCGCGGCACTGCAGGCAGAGGTCGAGGTGCGCGAGCAGCCGGTCGCTCGCCTCGACGCGCCCGCTCGTGACCGCGCTGATCAGGTGCAGGCGCCCGCGCGGCGACTCGAGCTCCTGGCCGGTGGCGATGTAGGTCGGGCAGCTCGGCAGGCAGAATCCGCAGTGGATGCAGTTCTGCAGGTCGGCGAGCGCGGGGACGTCCGGGCCGACGAAGCGCAGCGGCGGGCGCTCGGCGACCCGTCGCCGGAGCACGCTCACAGCCCCTCCATCCAGCGCCCGCGGTTGATCACGTGCCCGGGGTCGAACTGCGCCTTCAGCCGCTCCACCGCCTCGCGCTCGTCGACGTCGAAGGGGTCGACGCGGCGGCGCAGCTCGGGTGAGGCGGCCTCGACCTGGAGGTAACCGCCGAGCGCGCGCGCCCGATCGCGCAGCGCGGAGACCGCGCCGGCCTGCAGCCCGGCGTCCGCGTGGCCCATCACGATCCCGCTCGCGGGGTACGCCCACGCCAGGCAGCCCACCGCGCGCACTTCCTCGACGACCTCGAGCGTCGCCGTCGCCGGTACCCCGAGTCGCACCACCGTCGCCGACTCGTCGCCGGCGAGCGCGCGCAGGCGCTGCCACGGTCGCTCACCGACCTCCGCCGGGGTCGCGCCGTGGCGTCGTGCGACCTCGTCGACCTCGCGCGCCGAGCGCACGACGGCTTCCTCCACCCCGGCGAGGTCGACGAGCGCGTGCGGCTCGTGGGGCAGGCTCGCGTGCGCCGAGGCGCGCGGCGCGATCACCGCGAGCCCGCGCAGCGAGAGCGGCGCGTCGCGCAGCGCGAGTCCGACGCGCACCGCGCGCGCGAGGTCCCCGCAGCGCAACGCCAGCGAGCGGGTCGCCACGGGAAGCGGTGCGAGCTTGAGCGAGGCCTCGACGATTACGCCGAACGCCCCGAGCGCTCCCGTGTGCAGCCGGTGCAGGTCGTAGCCGCTCACGTTCTTCACGACGCGCCCCCCGGAGCGCGCGAGCAATCCGTCGGGCAGCGCCACCGTCATCCCGAGGATGAGGTCGCGCACGCCCGGGGTGAAGCCGCGCCAGGCACCCGGGCGCGCGGTCGCGAGCAGGCCGCCGAGGGTGACGCGGTCGTCGGGGGGCGGGTCCACGGGCAGGTACTGGCCGTGCTCGCCGAGCGCGTCCTGCAGGTGCCGAAGCGAGATCCCGGCTTCGGCTGTGATCGTGAGGTCGTCCGGCACGTACTCGACGAGGCGGCGCAGGCCGCGCGTGTCGAGCGCGACGTCGTAGCGATCGACGGGCCGGCCGAGGGCGAGCGCCGTCCGCCCGCCCTGCGGCACGACGACGAGGTCGTGGCGCGCGGCCGTGCGCAGCAGCTCGGCGACCTCGCGCCGGTCGTCGGGGCTGAACGCGACGCGCGGGAGCAGCCCGTCGATGGCGTAGTCGTGGGGCTCCCGCTCGGTGTCCGAAGGGAGGGCGTGGCGAACCGCGTCGAGCGGGGACGTCACCGTCATCGCGAGGCTAGACGTAGACGCCGGGCGTCGCGAGCGCGCGCTGGATGTCCGAAGCGTGCCCGGTTGCGCAGCCGTGGCCGGTGGGCAGCACCTTGCAGGGGTTGAAGCGGTCCGCTCCGCCGAAGGCCACGCGCACGCGGTCCATCGCGGCGAGGTCGGCCGGGCCGAAGATCCACTCCATGTAGGAGCGCTTCTCGTAGCCGACGCCGTGCTCGCCGGTGATCGAGCCCCCCGCCTTCACGCAGACCCGCATGATCTCGCCCCCGAGCTCAAGCACCCGGTCGGTCGCTCCGGGCACGTCGGGGTCGAACATGATGTTGGGGTGCAGGTTCCCGTCCCCGGCGTGGAAGATGTTCGCGCAGCGGAAGCCGTATCGCTCGGAGAGCGCGAGGACGTCGCGCATCACCGCCGGGAGCTTCGTGCGCGGGACCACCCCGTCGAGGAGGTAGAACGCCGGGCTCGCGGCGCCGATCGCGCCGATGCCGGCCTTGCGCGCCTCCCAGAGCCGCTCGCGCTCGGCCTGCTCGGTCGCCACCCGCACCTCACGCGCGCCGTGGCGGCGGCAGGCGTCGACCACCGCCTCGCCCTCGACCGCGACCCCTTCGGCGACGCCCTCGACCTCGATCAGCAGCACGGCGCCGGCGTCGAGCGGGTAGCCGGCCTGGATGCGCGGCTCGACGATGCGGATGATCTCCCGGTCGAGCATCTCGAGCGCGACGGGGATCACCCCGCGGCGGATGATCGCGGAGACCGCTTCCGAGGCCGCCTCGACGGACTCGAAGATCGCGAGCATCGTGCGCACCGCCTCGGGCTTCGGGATCAGCCGCACGCAGATCTTCGTGGCGATCCCGAGCGTCCCCTCCGAGCCGACGAAGAGCCCCCTCAGGTCGGGCCCCGGCGTGTCGAGGAGCCGCCCACCGAGCCAGGTGATCCGGCCGTCCGGGAGCACGACCTCGACCCCGAGCACGTGGCTCACGGTGGAGCCGTGAGCGAGCGTGTGCGGGCCGCCCGAGTTGTTGGCCACATTCCCGCCGAGCGTGCAGACGCGCTGCGACGACGGGTCGGGGGCGTAGATCAGCCCGTGGCGCCCCGCCGCCTCCTGGAGCTGCAGGTTGATCACGCCGGGCTCGACCACCGCGGTGCGGTTCCGGGCGTCGATCTCGAGGATGCGGTTCATGCGCGTGAGCACGACGAGCACGCCGCCCCGTACGGCGAGCGCGCCGCCGGCGAGCCCCGTCCCGGAGCCGCGCGGCACCACGGGCAGCCCGTGCCGCGCGGCGATCGCGACCACCGCGGAGACCTCCTCGGCGGTGTTCGGGAACACCACGACGTCGGGCGCGGCGCGATCGATGGTCGCGTCGTACTCATAGGCGAGGAGGTCTTCCGGCGCGTGGAGCACGTGGGGCGCACCCACCGCGTCGCTCACCTCCGCGACGAGCGCCGGGGGTCGATTCGTCGGCATCGTGGCGCGAGTGTAGCATCGGCCCCCGAGCGGGCCTGCGGAGGGGGGCGCGGATGGAGATGCGAGGCAAGGTCGCCGTGGTCACGGGGTCGTCGGCGGGCGTGGGGCGGGCGACCGCCGAGCGGCTTGCCGCGCTCGGCGCGAAGGTCGTCGTGAACTACGCGCACTCCGAGGCTGACGCCGAGGCGACCGTCGCCGCGATCCGCCAGGCCGGCGGCACCGCCCACGCCTGTCGCGCGGACGTGCGCTCGGACGCGGACTGCCGCGCGCTGATCCAGAGCGCGGTCGACGCCTACGGCGGGCTCCACGTCCTCGTGAACAACGCGGGCATGACCCGCTTCATCCCGCACGCCGAGCTCGACCTCGTGACCGACGAGGTCTGGGACGAGATCCTCTCGGCGAACGTGCGTGGGACGTTCAACTGCACCCGGGCGGCCGCGCCGCACATGCGGGCGGCCGGAGAGGGGGCGGTCGTAAACGTCGCGTCGGTGGCGGGATTGGGCGGCGGGGGGTCCTCGATCCCGTACGCGGCCTCGAAGTCCGCGATCATCACGATGACGAAGTCGCTGGCGCGGGTGCTCGGCCCCGAGATTCGCGTGAACTGCATCGCCCCCGGGTTCATCGACGGGCGCTGGCTGCGCGGCGGGCTCGGCGAGCGCTACGCGCAGGCGCGCGACGCGGCGGCGCAGCGGGCACCGCTGCGGGCGGTCGCGACCCCGGACAGCTGCGCCGACGCGATTCTCGCGCTCATCCAGTACTCCACCCACATCACGGGGCAGACCGTGGTGGTCGACGGGGGCGCCTCGCTGTGAGCGCCGCGTGACCGGTCGCGCGGGGGCGGGCGGCGGCCTCCTTCCGGGGATCGACCTCGACGCGGTCCGCGACGGGGTCGAGGCGGCGGTGCGCGGAGCGAACGCCGCGATTCGCGACGTGCTCGACCGGCGGGTCGTCCGCGTGGGCCACAAGCCGGGCGAGGGTCCGGTCACGGAGGCCGACCACGCGGCGGACGACGTCCTGCACGAGCAGCTCATGCCGCTCATCGACGGCGCGCACTGGCTGTCCGAAGAGTCCGTCCAGCGCGCGCCGCTCATCCGCGGCGAGCCCACGTGGGTGGTCGACCCTTTGGACGGCACGCGCGAGTTCCTGCGCGGCCTCCCCGAGTTCGGGGTCTCGGTCGGGCTCTTCGTCGACGACCGCCTCGTGCTCGGCGCGGTGGGGCTGCCGACCGAGCGCGCCGTGCTCTCCGGCCTCGTGACCGACGGCCGCCGCGAGGCGCGGCGCGACGGCGAGCCGATGCCGCACCTCGACCCGGGGGCAGAGGTGCGCCGCGTCGTCGTCTCGCGCCACGACTACGAGTGGCGCGAGCTGCACTACCAGATCCCCTACGACGTCTACCCCTGCGGATCGGCGGCCGTGAAGCTCGTCCACGCGGCGACCGGCCAGGCCGACGTCTACTTCTCGACCGGGCCGCGGTCGGTGTGGGACGTGGCCGGTGGCGCCGCGGTGCTGCTCGCGGTCGGCGGGCGCCTGCTCATGGTCAACAGACGGGTGCTCGAGCTCTCGCCCCAACAGGTGCACATCCCGCCCTACACGGCGGGCGCGCCCGAAGCGTGCCGCTCGCTGCTCCAGAGGCTCGGGGTCCGACTGTAGCCGGGTCGGGGCAAGGGGTCGGCGGAAACGAAGAGGCCGCCGGTCTCCCGGCGGCCTTCTCGTGTTCGTGAGGCCGCCCTGCAGTGCGGCCCACTCAGTGGGTGAAGCCTACTTCTTCTTGGGAGCGGGCTTCGAGGAACCGCCCTTGGCGGGCGCCTTCATCGGGGCCTTAGCCGGAGCCTTCTTCGTGGCCAACCTCGGTGTTCCTTTCTGCGAATCGAACATCGCACGGGGAGAAATTGTTGGGGCCCTCTCCCCTTGCCGAGAGCATAACGCGCGACGCGCTTACGTGGATGCCCGTCATGGCTCGATCGCGAAAAAAAGTTGGGATCTTTTGCGCGGGGTCGCGGTCCGCGATCCGCGCGTCGCGGCGCGACCTCCGTGCGGGGATCGTCGACCGCGCGCCGCGGGGATGGGGACCGAGTGAGGATCGCGGGTCGCGCGACCTGCGCGGGGATCGGGACGGCGCGAGCCGCGCGAAGATCGGGGGGCGCGACCTCCGCGCGGTCGCGCAGCTGCAGGGCGGGTCCTCACCGCGGAGGATCGGCGGACCGCTGCGCGAAGACCACCCACAGCGGATCGGCCCCCGGCGGCGACCGGTCGACGACGCGCGGGTCCTCGAAGCCCCCGGCGAGCGCGAAGTAGGACCCGACCAGCCGGACGCGATCGTCGAAGGGCAGCGCCTGCCAGACCGCGACCGCCTTGGTCGGGAAGAGCCGGTGGGAGCAGGCCACGAAGTACGCGCCCCCCGGGCGGAGGACGCGGCGCACCGAGGCGAACACCTCGAGCGGGCGGGTCAGGTACTGGACGGAGACTGCGTTGAGTACGACGTCGAAGGAGGCGTCCTCGTAGGGGAGCTCGGGCTCGCGGTTGAGGTCGTGGACGAGCCAGTCCGTGAGTCGGCGGTTGCCGGCCAGCTCGCGCTCGTTGAGCCCCAGCCCCGCGACGCGCGCGTAGTCGACCGCCGCCGGGAGGTGGGAGACCCAGGACGACATGAGGTCGAGCACCTGCGCCCCCGGGGCGATGGCCTCCCGGTAGAAGCCGGTCAACGCGGCGATCGTCTCGTCGTCGATGTGGGTGACGAACCGCGGCTCGCGGTAGAAGAGGGCGTCGGGGGTCTCGTCGACGCGACGGAAGAAGTGCGCCGGGAAGGGGTTGGGCGCGCGTGCTCGCGCACCGTCCGGGTCCGCGGTCATCTCGCGAGCGAACCGGCACGGCGATGCGACGCCGCGAGCAGCGCCGGACGCCGTGCGGTGGAGCGACGCGGCGGGGCGATCAACCGCGCACCTCCTCGGCCCGTGACGGCGCGCGGCCGGCGCCGGCCCCCGCGAGCGCCGGCCGCCGATCCGTGACGGAGACGGGACCCGCGGGCTCCTCTTCCTCGTCGGTCACGACGTAGTCGCGGAGCCCCCTGGCGCCGGCCAGCACGACGAGCCCCCACGCCTGGCAGACCACGCTGTAGGTGACCTGCGCGAACTGCACCCCCTGAGCCGCGGCCAGCAGGCCGCCCACGGAGGCGCCGGCCGTCACCATCGCGCGGTCGAACGAGATCAGGCTGATCACGCGGCGGCGCATCGCCTCCGGCGAAGCCATGATGAGCGTGGCGTTCGCGAGCGACATGTACGCCGTCTGGAGTGCCCCGGTGGCGGTCACCACGATGAAGGGGACGACGACCCCGGCCGCTCCCGGGAGCATCGTCGCCAGCGCGAACGCGATCAGCACGACCCCCATCACCGCGACCACGGGCGCCGGTGAGCAGCAGCGCTGCGGGATCATGCGGCGGTCGAATCGGTCGGCGATCACCCCGGCCCACACGCCGAAGACGAGCTGGGGGACCGTGCGCATCGCGACGCCGCCGCCCACGTGGGCGGCGGCGTCGCCGGTCATCACGAGCACGAGCCAGGGGTGCGCGATCTGCTCCATCCACAGCGCGCCCGCGGGCGCGGACTGTCCGAGCCAGAGCAGGCGGTAGTTGCGGCAGCGAAGCGACGTGAACGTGCCCGGGCGGCCCGCCGGCTCGCGCGGGGGCTGGGTCATGGCGCTCACGGGACGCCTCCCGGCGCACCGTACGGTCGGCCGGACGGCTCCGTCCAGCCCGAGCGGTCGCCGGGCGGCCCGAGCCGGGCCGCCAGATCCGAGAGCGTGGCGATCCGCGTCACGCGCTCGGCGAAGTCGAGATCGCGATTCCTGGGCCAGTCGCGCAGGTAGACCGTCACGCCGGCCTCCTGCGCGAGCAACTGCGCAGTGCGCGGGTCGTCCTCGACGTGGGCCTCGGGGCCGATCTCGTGGACGGCGTGGAGCTTGTAGTGCGCGCTGCGGAGCGGCCCGCGGTTGTAGACGACGCGCTCGAAGTAGCCGTCGAGGCGGTGGCGGCGGAGCCAGCCGCTCGGGTCCGTGCGCCGGCCGGTGAGCAGGACGAGCCGGCGCGCGCGGGCGAGCACGGGGAGCGCCTCGCGCGCCTCGAGCAGGGGGCGGCGCAGGTTGTACCGCGCGCGGTCCCACGGCCCAGCGACGAGGCGCGGCCAGATCACGGCTGGCCGCGGCGGGGCGTCGGGGTCGAGGAACGAGCGGTGGATGCCCACGTTGAGCCCGAAGACCGGCGCGCACACCACGCCGTCGAGGTCGAGCGTCAGCAACGGCAGCGGAGGAGCATCGGCGCCGTGCGAGGGGTCGGGGCGCGGCGTCGCCATCGTCACACGATGACCGGCGGCTCCGGCGGCGGCTCGGGGGGGATGCCCGGCGGCACCGGCGCGGGGACCCGCGGCACCACCACGTGCGGGGCCTGACCGTCGGCGCCCTGGCCCGGGTGCGCCGACAGCTCGTGGTGGAACGCGTCGAGCCGATCCGCGACGCGCCGGTAGACGGTGCCCTCGGGGTACATTCCGTCGCTGCCGCGCTCGCCGGCCACGACGCCCGTGAGGAGCTCGATGCCCTCCTCGATCGTCTCGACCGCCCACACGTGGAACCGGCCCTCGCCCACCGCCCGCGCGACGTCGGGCCGGAGGATCACGTGGTCGACGTTGGCCTTCGGGATCATCACGCCCTGCCTGCCGGTGAGCCCGCGTGCGCGACAGACCTCGTAGAAGCCCTCGATCTTCGCGATGGCGCCGCCGATCGGCTGTACGCGGCCGTACTGGTCGACCGACCCCGTGACCGCGATCGACTGGTCGAGGGGGAGGCCCGCGAGCGACGAGAGCAGCACGTAGAGCTCTGTCGAGGAGGCGGAGTCCCCGTCGATGTCGCCGTACTGCTGCTCGAACGTCAGACTCGCGTGCAACGCGCCGGTCGCCACGTGGCCGAAGCGGCCGCTGAAGAAGCCGCGCAAGATCAGGAAGCCTTTGTTGTGGATGCGGCCGGTCATGTCGCTCTCGCGGTCGACCATGACGATCGACCCGCGTCCCGCCGAGGTGACGCAGGTGATGCGCGAGGGCCGCCCGAACTGGAAGTCACCGAGGTCGTACACGGAGAGCGCGTTGATCTGCCCGACCCGCTCGCCGTCCACGTCGACGTGGATCTCGCCGCGCTCGATCGCCTCGTGGAGGCGGTCGCGCACGAGCGACGATCGGTACTCGCGCTCCTCGAGCGCGCGGTCGACGTGACGCGCCTCCACGGCGCGGTCGCCGTCGACCGAGGCCCAGTAGTCGGCCTGGCGGATGAGGTCGAGGAAGGCGCCCATGTTCGCCGAGAGCCGGCTCCGGTCTTCGACGGTGCGGGACGAGTGCTCGACGAGCCTCGCGACCGCGCCGTTGCTGAAGCAGCGGAGCACGTGCTGCTCGCAGTGCTGGGCGATGAAGCCGGCGAGGCCGCGGATGTTGTCCGCCGTGCGCGGGACGTCGATGTCGAAGTCGGCCTTCACGCGGAAGAGCTCACGAAAGTCCGGGTCGAGTCGGTAGAGGAGCGCGTAGAGCTGAGAGTCCCCGACGATCATGACCTTCGCGTTGAGCGGGATCGGCTCTGGCCGCAGCCCGAGCGTCGGCACGAGCCCGAAGGCCTCGGCGGCGTTCTCGATCGCGACCTCGCCGCTGCGGAGCGCGCGCTTGAGCGCGTCGAGCGCGAGCGGCTGCTGCAGCAGGTCGCGCAGGCGCAGGAGGATGAAGCCGCCGTTGGCGAGCGCGAGGGCGCCGGACTTGATCATCGTGTGGTCGGTGATCGCCGCGCCGAACTGGCTCTGGAACTCGATGCGCCCGATGAGGTTGTAGTAGGTGGGGTGGCGCTCGAGGATCACGGGCGCGCCCTTCGCGGGGTCGTTGCTGATCAGGGCGTTGACCTCGTAGCGGCGCGTGGGCGGGCCGGCCTGGGCCGCGATGCCGGGGAGCATCGCCTGGGGGCGATCCCCCCGGAAGGCGTCTCGCTCGTGTCGGATGTCGACGGCGATCGCCTCCAGGAACTCGCGGATCTCGGCGTCCTCGCCCCACTCGGCGAGCAGCGGACCGACGAGATCCTCGATCGCCCCGGCGGCGATCTCCTCGTCGAGGCGCGCGGCGCGCTCGCGCGCTTCTCGCTCGGTCGACCGCATGCGGAGCATCGTGTCCTGCACCCGCCCCTCGAGCTGGCGCCCGCGTTCCTGGATCGCGTCGCGCTCGGCGTCCGTGAGCGCGTCGAACTGCTCCTCGGTGATCGGCTTGCCGTCGATCAGCGGCGCGGAATTGATGCCCGCCGGCGAGATCTGCAGGAGGAAGCCGAGTTCACGCGCCTCTTCCTGCAGGCCCTGCAGGAACCTCGTGCGCTCCTGCTCGATGGCGGATCCGAGCGCCTGCTGGCGTCGCGCGTACTCGTCCGAGTCGAAGGCGGCGCGCAGCTCGCGGCCGGCCGCTTCGACCGCGTGGGCGACCTGCTCGGCGAACAGCCGTCCGCGGCCGGCCGGGAGCGAGATCCCGATCGGGCGGTCGGGGTCGGTGAAGTTGCGGACGTAGATCCAGTCGGGCGGGGCGGGGAGCTGCGCGGCTCGGCGCCGCAGGAACGACTCCACGATCGTCGACTTGCCGATGCCGTCGGGACCGGACGCGAAGAGGTTGTAGCCGGGCGCGTCCATCCCGAGCGCGAACTCGATGGCCCGCACGGCGCGCTCCTGCCCGAACACGGCGTCGAGCGGCGAGAGGTCCTCCGTGGTGTTGAAGGGGAGGTCGGCGGGGTCGCAGCGTGCGGTGACCTGGTCGAGGGTGAGTCGACGGGATTCCCTGAGTCCGGGCACGGCAGATCCACTTCCGGTGGCGACGGGCGGATCGTAGCACGGGGTGCCGGAGGGCCCGGCGCGTTGCGCGCCGCGCGCCTCAACGCGTCCGCGCGAATGGGGCGTCCTCGTTCGACGTCATCGGCGGCCGTCGCGGGGCGTGCACGGGTCAGCGCGTGCGTGCGAGGCCCGCGTCCTCCGTCGACGTCGGGACGACAAGGGAGGCGAGCTCGCGGGCGCTGGGCGGAGGATCGCGGCGGAGCACGCGTTCGACCGTCTCGAGCGCGCGCGGACCGAGGATGGGCTCGGTCAGCGTGACGAACTTCGCTGCGATCTCGGCGTCGCCGATGCCGCTTTCCGGATCCCCAGCCGGGTGATCGACGCGCTCGGTCACCGTGTTGCCGGCGGTGGTCGTCACGGTCACGACGCTCGGCCAGGCGCGCGGGTAGAGCACGTCGAGCTCGGGGTCGGTGGTGAACGAGACGCGCTCCGTGAGGGCGAGCGTCTCGCGGTCGGCGATCGTGTCGTCGGTGAAGCGCTGCGGCGCAAGGTCGCCGTGGATGAGCGCGGAGGCGACGCAGAACGGGAGCGAGAACTTCGCCGCGTACGGCGAGTGCGGCTCGACGCCCGCCAGCAGACCGAGCGCCTGGCGGTACAGCCGCACGTCGACCCGTGCGATCGTCTCCGGGCGCAGCCCGGCGCGCCGCAACGCGAGCGCGGCGTCGACCGCGGAGTGAGTGTGGCGGCACGAGGCGTGCACCTTGAACGAGACCCCTTCGATCCGCCAGCGCGGCATGCGCGCGTCGAGGCCGTCGGTGAGCCGATCGGGGCGCGGCGCGTCCGACATCGCGGCGAGCAATCCCTTCGGGCCCTCGAGGATGCGGCTCGCTGCTGAGAATCCCGCGGCCGCGAGGATCGACGCGAGGATGCCGTCGTGAGCGGCCTTCGCCGGATGCAACTGCTTCGACATCGCGCCGTCCGCGAGGAACTCCCAGAGGCCGGCCGCCATGGTGCCCGCGGTGCCGAGCGCCGAGAGCGCCGCGCCCTCGTCGAGCCGCGCGAGCCGGGCGGCTGCTGCGGCGGCGCCGAGCGTGCCCGCGGTGCCCGTGGTGTGCCAGTGCTCGTAGTGGCTCGGGCCGAGCGCTTCGCCGACGCGGATGCCCACCTCGTATCCGACCGCGATGGCGTCGAGCAGCGCTTCGGGCGGGGTGCCGTCGCGCTCGGCGACGGCGAGCGCGGCGGAGACGATCGGGGCGGCGGGATGCGAGATCGAGTCGCGGTCGAGGTCGTCCATCTCCAGCACGTGCGAGGCCGCGGCGTTGGCGAACGCCGCGAGCGGGGCGGAGGTGCGAGTACCCGTCGCGAGCACGGTCGCCTGCGGCTCGCCGCCGAGCGAGTCGACCACGGAGCGTGCGATGCGCGGGGGGTGGAGCTCGCCGCCGGCGAGGGCGGAGCTCAGCCAGTCGAGGAGGTAGCGACGGGTGATGCTTCGGACGTGGGCGGGGACCGCGGCGGTGGTGAGGAACCGCGCGAGCGCGCGGGAGGGGAGGGGCTCGGCCATCGCGATGCTCCGGTGTCCGCGGCGGGGCGCCGGCCGCGTGCGTTTGGTGTGGTCCACGTTAGCGCGGGCGTCGGGCGGCGTCGCGGGGGTGGCCGGGGCCCCGTGTTAGCATCGCGCGGCTCTCGAGGAGGACCCATGCGCGCTGCGGTGATCACCAGGCCGGGGGAGGCGGACGTCTTCGCGATCGAGGAGGTCGACGAGCCCGACTGCGGGCCGGAGGACGTGCTGATCGCCGTCCATGCGACCGCGCTCAACCGCGCGGATCTGCTGCAGCGCCGCGGTCGATATCCGGGGCCTGCGGGGACGCGAGACGACATCCCGGGGCTCGAGATGGCGGGCGTGGTCGAGCGGGTCGGCGAGCGCGTGACGGCGTGGCGGGCCGGGGACCGGGTGATGGCGCTGCTCGGGGGCGGCGGGTACGCGGCGAGGGTGTCGGTGCACGAGCGGCTGCTGATGGCGATCCCGGAGGGGCTCGAATGCGTACAGGCCGCGGCGATCCCGGAGGTGTTCCTGACGGCATACGACGCGCTGGTCCGGCAGTGCGAGCTCGCGGTGGGGGAGTCGGTGCTCGTGCACGCCGCTGGGTCCGGGGTGGGGACCGCGGCGATCCAGCTCGCGGCGGCGGCGAGCTGCCGGGTGTTCGGGACCGCGAGCTCGGCCGAGAAGCTCGAGCAGGCCCGAGCGCTGGGCCTCGACGTGGGGATCAACTACCGCGAGGAGGACTTCTCGGAGGTGATCGCCCGCGAGACCGGTGGTCGCGGAGTGGAGGTCGTGCTCGACGTCATCGGGGCGCCGTACTGGGAGGGCAATCTGGCCTCGCTGGCGGTGCAGGGTCGGATGGTGATCGTGGGGACGATGGGCGGGGGCTCGCTCGAGGTGAACCTGGGCGCGCTGATGGGGAAGCGGCTGCGGGTGCACGGGACGGTGCTCCGGGCGCGGCCGATCGAGCAGAAGGCGCAGCTGACGCAGGAGTTTGCGCGGCGGGCGCTGCCGCTGTTTGCGTCGGGGCGGCTGCGGGCGGTGGTGGACCGTGTGTTCGCGCTCGACGAGGCGGCGGCGGCGCATCGGTATATGGAGAGCAACGCGAACTTCGGGAAGATCGTGCTCGCCGTCGCGTGACATAAGTGAGCACGCCTCCCGGCGCGTCTGCGGATATCCACAGTCTCTGCCGAACATCCACACGAGACGTGGAAGGATGGGGCTCGTTCCGGCCCCGGGCGGTCGCTTGGCGAGAATCTCCCTGCCCATCAGATCGCGGCTGCGCGGTCGAAGTCCGCGAGCCATGCGGAGCATCCGCACGCGCACAGCAGCGGTAGTTGTCTACGTGCTCGGTGTCACCGCCGGGTGAATCGCCGCGGGAATGTTGGAGGCTCCAATCCTTCAGAGGATGGATTGATGCCTCTGGCCCGACCCCTGAGAGGGGTCCCCTGTTGATGAGAGTCCTCTGGCCCACGAAGGTGGCGGAGGAGGACTTCACGGTGAAGCGACGCAGGCACACGCCCGAGCAGATCGTGCGCAA
>VGNK01000057.1 GCA_016866055.1 Chloroflexota bacterium
CGCCGCCGGGCCGGCGCAGCCCCGGGATCGGCTCGAGGCCCGCCGGCCGCGGGAGGTCGCGCGGAATCGCCCTCGCCGCGGCCTCCGCGTCGAGCCCGAGGTAGCGCGCGTAGGAGCGCATGAACCCCCGCGCGTAGACCGGCGCCGGCAGCGTGTCGAAGTGCTCGTCCTCGAGCGCACCCAGGTAGAGGCGGTTGATGCGAGTGTCGCGCTCGGCGTCGGCGAGCGTCAGGCCGAGCGCGCGGCGGCGTTCTCGCAGCTGCTCCCCGATCCCGGGTCCGCGGTCGCCGGGCTCGCTCGCGGCAGCGCCGTCGTCGGCGCGCCGGGCAGCGAGCCACCGTCGCCAGATCGTCATTGAGTCGCTCCCGGACCGTCCTCCCGCCGCCGAGCGCCGCCGCAGCCCGCGCACGAGCGCGTCCGTGTACGCGGCTTGGATGCTAGCGGCCGTCGACGCCGGGGAACGCCACCAGCGACTTCAGCCCGTTGAGCTCGAGGCGCGAGGCGTACGCCTCCGGTGCGCGCTCGATGCCGTAGCGGTTCGTCACGACCTCGTCGATGTGCGGGACGGCGCGCAGCAGCGCGACCGTGCGCCGATACTGGTCGCTCGTCGCGTTCTGAGACCCGCTCAGCACGATCTCGCCGTAGTGGATGACGTTGGGGTCGAACGGCACCGCCTGCCCGGGCGGGAATCCGGCGAAGAGGTTCACGACGCCCTGCTTGCGCACCAGGTCGATCGCGCCTCCGACGAGCGAGCTGATCCCGACCGAGAGCACGACGGCGTCGGCGCCGTAGCCGCGGGTCGCCGCGCGGACGGCGCCGAGCACGTCGTCGCGCGCGGGGTCGAGCGCGAGGTCGGCGCCCCAGCGCTTTGCGATCTCGCGGCGCTCGGCGACCGGCTCGCTCACGATGATCGGGCCGGCGCCGGCGGCGCGCGCCATGATCAGGTGGAGCAGCCCCATCGGCCCGGCGCCCACGATCGCGAGCGAGCTGCCGGGGCCGACCCCGCACAGCTCGAGCGAGTTGAGCACGCACGCGGACGGCTCCGTGAGCGCCGCGATCTCGAGCGGGAGGTCGGCCGGCACCGGGAAGACGTGCCCGAGCGCGACGATCTCCGCGGGCACGCGCAGCCACTCGGCGAAGCCGCCGTCGAGGTCGTAGCCGAGGGTGCGCCGGCTGACGCAGCGGTTGCGACGCCCGAGCTGGCAGAAGCGGCACTGGCCGCAGGCGAGGATCGGGCAGAGCACGACGCGGTCGCCCTCGGCGACGCCGGTCACCCCCTCGCCGGCGGCGTCGACGACGCCGGCGATCTCGTGGCCGGGGACGACGCCGGGGGCGGCGTGCTTCTCACCCTTGTAGACGCGGATGTCGGAGGCGCAGAGCGAGGCGGCAGCGACGCGCAGCCGGATCTCGCCGGGGCCGGCTGCGGGCGTGCCGCGATCCTCGACGGTGACCTTGCCGGGTTCGTGGAAGATCGTCGCGCGCATGGCCTCGCCTCACATCACCGGGATGCGCACGGCGTCCGCGCCGGAGCAGGGATGGCCGCGCGCCGGATGCGCGCTGGCGATCAGGAGGCGGCCAGCTTCGCCTTGAGCTGCTGCGCGAGCCGTGACTTCCGCCGCGCCGCGCTGTTCGGGTGGATGATGCTGCGCCGCGCCGCCCGGTCGAGCGCCGACTGCGCGGCACGCACCAGCTCGGCGGCCGACGGGTCGCCCGAGAGGATCGCCGAGCGCGCCGCCCGCACGGTGCGCGCAGCGCGCGTGCGGAACGGCTTGTTGCGCTCCGCGTGCCGGACGTTCTGACGGATCCGCTTCAGCGCGGACTTCGAGTGCGCCATCTCCACCCACCCCCTGAGGCCAGAGAATCGATGGTACGGGCCGCGCTCGGCTGCGTCCATCGGGAGCGGTTGACGCCCACCCGGGGCGGGCGCAGCCTGAAGGCGTGCGCTACCACCTCGTCACGCTCGGCTGCGCGAAGAACACCGTCGACTCCAGGCGCCTGGAGCAGGCGCTGCGCGGCGGTCGCCACCTCGCGGTCACCGACCCCGCCGACGCCGACCTCCTGCTCGTCAACACCTGCGGCTTCATCGACGCCGCGAAGGCGGAGTCGGTGTCGGTGATCCGCGAGCTCGACGCCGGGCGCCGCCGCGACCAGCGGCTCTACGTCGTCGGGTGCATGACCGAGATCGCGGCCGACGACGTGCGGGCTGCCGTCCCGGGCGTGGACGCTACCTTCGGGGTGGAGCAGTGGGACGCGATCGCGGCACAGATCGGAGCCGCCGACGAGCGCTTCGACATCCCGGAGCGCACGCTCCCGGCGTTCGGCCAGCCGAGCGCCTACCTGAAGATCTCGGACGGCTGCGACCGGCCGTGCACGTTCTGCATCATCCCGGCGATCAAGGGGCGCATGCACTCCGACGACACGCGGCGGCTCGTCGCCGAGGCGCGCATGTACGCGGCGGCGGGCGCGCGCGAGCTCGTGCTCGTCGCGCAGGACTCGACCGCCTACGGCGAGGAGCGCGGCGAGCGCGACGGGCTCGCGCGACTGCTCGAGACGCTCGCGGAGGCGGTCCCGGAGGTCCCGTGGATTCGGCTGATGTACGCCTACCCCGGGCGCGTGACTCGGACGCTCGCCGAGGCGATGGCGCGCCTGCCGAACGTCCTGCCCTACCTCGACATCCCGATGCAGCACGGGTCGGACGCGGTGCTGCGGCGGATGAAGCGGCCCAGCCTGCGCGTCGCCCGGCGGAGCCTCGACGCGATCCGCGAGGCGATGCCGGCGGTCGCGCTGCGCACGACGTTCATCGTGGGCTATCCCGGTGAGAGCGAGCGCGAGTTCGAGGAGCTGCTCGCGTTCGTGGAGCGCGAGCGCTTCGACCACATCGGCGCGTTCACTTACTCCCCGCAGCGGGGGACGCCCGCCGGCGACGCCCCGGACCAGGTCGCCGAGCGCGTCAAGGAGTCGCGCTACGGCCGGCTGATGGAGCTCGCCCAGCGAGTCTCGCTCGAGCGCAACCGCGCGATGGTCGGGCGGGAGACCGACGTGCTGGTGGAGTCCACCGAGCCCACGCGCTCGCAATCGGGCGGGCCGATCGTGGTGGGGCGCACCTACCGCGACGCGCCCGAGGTGGACGGCCTCGCGTTCCTGAAGGGCGAGTACCCAGCCGGAGCGCTCGTGCGCGCGCGGGTGGCCGGGGCGCTGCCGTACGACCTGCTGTGCGATCCGGTCCAGGCGCGGACCGCAGCGACCCATACCGGGTAGGCGCATTTTCGGGCTGACATTCTTGACTTGTTCAGTCATGTTTGGTGCTCTGGCGGCGTACCAACGACCGATCGCGCGAGCAAGCACGCGATCGACGGATCTCGGAAAGCACGAAGCAGCGTTCGGCGTCGCGCTGCGCGGGGCAGCGTAGGTCGATTTTACCCGGGTTTTACGTGATTGTGAGCACAATCACTTGCATTGGGAACCGGCGGCGTTCGATACTCCTTCGTGCAGATATCGAGTAGCTCGCCGGTCAAGGGCGCAAGGCTCGGGCCGCGAGAGTGACAGGGAGTGATCGAGTGCGCATCCGGGAGTACTACAGCCAACTCGTGCAAAGCGAGCGGCGCGGCGGCCCGACCTTCGCCGAGGCCAAGCGCGACCTGACGTCGGCGGTCCAGACGCAGATCGCCGGCTACACCTTCGGGTTCTGAGCCCCCGCAGACAAGCCGCGGCGGCCCCCGACGCCACCGCGACTTCGGGCGCGCCCGACCCCTCCGGGCGCGCCCTTCCTTCTGCCCACCGTCGCCCGGAGGCCGCGGTCCCCGGCGCTCGCCGGCTACCAGCCCGCCCCCGGTCGGTCTCGCTCGAGGACGTCCTCGTCGATCGCCGTCGCGACGACCTCCGCGCGTCCGAGGAGCTCCCGGTCGACGAACCGCCGCGCCTCGTCGGCGAGCCGGCGCGCCGTCGCGCGATCCCCCGACACCACCGCGAACCCGACGAGCGCCGCCTGCGGGCGGTCGTTCAACCCCACCTCCGCGGCCGAGACGTGCAGCCGCGCGCGGAGGCGCTCGACGATCGAGCGCACGACCGCGCGCTTCTCCTTGAGGCTCTGCGCGCCGGCGATGTGCAGCGTCAGCAGCACGCTGACCGTCGTCATCTCGCCGTCGCCGTCGGCGGGGGGCATCCGCGTGCTCGCCTTCCCGGGCGCTACGCCTCCGGGGCGCCGCCCGCCGCGTCCTCGCGCCCCGCGCCTCGGCCGGCGAGCGCGGACTCGGCCGCGCGCGCGAGCGCGCCCACGTCGCCCGTCGGCTCGGCCTCGAGCGGGAGCTGCGCGGCCGCGGGCTCGCCGGGGAGCTCGAGGTCGTCGGGGAGCGGCGGCAGGTCGGACGGCCGCTCCAGGCCGAAGTGCCGCAGGAACCGCTGCGTCGTCACCCAGAGCACGGGGCGTCCCGGCCCCTCGGCGCGCCCGCCCTCGGCGATCAATCCGCGCGCGCGCAGCGTTGCGAGCGCGGCGTCCGCCGAAACCCCGCGGATCGTCTCGATCGTGCCGCGGGTCACGGGCTGCCGATAGGCGACGATCGCGAGCGTCTCGAGCGCAGCCGTCGAGAGCCGGCGCGACGCCTCGAGCCCGAGGAAGTACTCGACGTGCTCCGCCGCCTCGGGCGCGGTCACGAGCTGCGCGCCCTCGGGGCCGCGCTGCAGCCGCACGCCGCGCCCTCCGTCGCGCAGGGCGACGCCGAGCCCGTCGAGCGCGCGGTCGAGCTGTCGCCGCGTCACCCCGAGCGCGCGCGCGAGCGCGGACTCCTCCACGGCGCCATCCGAGACGAAGAGCAGCGCCTCCGCGCGCGCCGGCAGCTCGTCGTCTGCAGGCGCCGGCGGCGCGTCCGCCGGCCGCGCCGCGCCCGGCGACTGCTCATCCGGCGTGGCTGCCGCGGTCGCCTCCCGCGCCAGGCCGTCCCGCTCCTCCGCGTCGCCACTCATGCGCCCGTCCCGCCCTCAGGTCCAGCTCCTCGTACCGCAGATCGAACTCCGGCGGGGCCGCGAGCGCGACGCCGAGGCGCCCGCTCGTGAGCTCCTCCGTGAGGAGGGTGGCCGCCCGGATCGTCTCCGCGAGCCGCGCGTCCGCCGTCACGTGGAGCCGCGCCGCCACGCGCAGCCCGCGGCGATGGCGGTTCTGCACGCGCACCTCGGCGGCGACAACGTCGCGACGCTCGGCGAGCAGCTCGCACAGCCGGGCCTCCACCTCCTCGACGCGGATCGTGCCACGCCCGCCCGGCAGCCGCACCGCCCGCCGCAGCGAGGTGGCGCGCCCCCACGCCGCGACGAGCGCGAGCGCCGCGGCCGCGAGTACCACGGTCGTCGCCACCGCGCGCCCGGCCGGCGCGTTGCGCGACTCGAGCCAGGCCACAACCCCGCCCGCCAGCGCGAGCGCCTCGATCGAGGCGCCCCAGATCAGCAGCACGAGCCCGCCGACGATCAGCGCGCCCACCGCGAGCGCCCGCAGCACGCCGCGACGCTCGCGCGGCCGCGTACGCAACACCGGCGCTCCGCGCGCATCGCGCGCGCCGGGGAACGGCGAGATCGGCGAAACCGGGGCCTCGGCGCCGGGCGGCGCCGCACGGGACGCGAACCAGCCACGAACCATCGTCGGCTCCAGGGCCTGAACCGGTGGCTCGCGGCCACCTCGCCACCCCGCCCTGGACCGACGCGCCTGCGACGCGCGCCACTCGTACGATGCCCCCTCGGGCGCGCCCTGTCCAGCGCGCGCGCCCGCCTCTGGAGGGTCCGGCCGCTGCGCCTCTTCATCGCGCTCGCGATCCCCGAGAGCTGGCGCGGAGCCGCCGCGCTCGCGATCGAGCGGCTGCGGGCGGCCGAGCCGCGCGCGCTCCGCTTCGCCGAGCCCGAACTGATGCACCTCACGCTGCGCTTCCTCGGCGAGGTCGACGAGGCCGTCCTCCCCACGCTGCAGGCCGCGCTCGACCGCGAGGCCCCGCCCGTCGACGCCGATCTGACGCTCGCGCG
Organism: Chloroflexota bacterium; assembly: GCA_016866055.1. Taxonomy (GTDB): domain Bacteria; phylum Chloroflexota; class Dehalococcoidia; order UBA2979; family UBA2979; genus VGNK01. Next base: position 6,001 of record VGNK01000057.1, read on the forward strand.
CGGCGGCACCTTCGGCGGGGCTGCGCGCACCCGCGTCGCCTGGCTCGGGGTTGAGGGCGACCTCGACGCGCTGCGGGCGCTCGCCGCTCGCGTCGAGCGTGCCGTCGGCGCAGCCGGGCTCCCCGAGGAGGACCGCCCCCTGCGCGTCCACCTCACCCTGGCGCGCGTGCGCCAGGACGCCTCCCCCGGCGCCCGCCGCGCCGTCGCCGACGCCGTCTCCGCGCTCCCCGCCCCCCCACCCGAGCCGTTCCGCGCCCGCGAGCTCCTCCTCGTCCGCTCACACCTGGGCGGACGTGGACCCCGCTACGAGGTCCTCTCGCGGCACGGCTGAGGCCGCCGCGGAACCCGGCGATCCCTCTCGCGACAAGGCGGCCGGATTGACGGCCTTCGCCACGCCGTCCTACCGTGCCCGTGAGGAGTTCCGCTCATGGACCACCTCGACCCGGGAACGCATGCAAGACGCCGCGGACGCCCGCGGCGTCTTGCGTCTGGGCCACTTGCGAACAAGCCGGACCCGAGCAGCCAGTGGAGGCACGATGCACTCAGGCATGATCGGAAAGATCGAGAAGGGGCACCGCTACGCTCAGGAGCGTGAGCGCTTCCACTTCCGCGAGCTCTCCGTCACCGTCCACGGCAATAACGACGATCACGACGTCGTGCTCCGTGACGGGCACTGGAACTGCGCCTGCGACTTCTTCGCCCACAACGGCGCCTGCGCGCACACGATCGCGCTGGAGACGCTGCTCGACGGGATGCTCCCGGCCACCGCGCGGGAGCTGACGGCTCCCCGACTCGCCTCGTAGCGCGAGCGACGACGCGCGCAGACCGGCCGCCGCGCGGCGGCGCCCGGCGCGCAGAGCGCACGTCAGCGCGGGGGCTCGTACCGCCTCAACACGAGCACGGCGTTCTGCCCGCCGAAGCCGAACGAGTTCTTCATCACCGTGCGCACCTCGGCGCGCCGCGACGTGAGCGGCACGTAGTCCAAATCGCACTCATCGCCCGGCTCGTCGAGGTTCACGGTGGGTGCGATCTCGCCGGTCACGATCGTCTGGATCGCCGCGACGGTCTCCACCCCGCCCGAGCCGCCGAGCAGGTGCCCGATCTGCGACTTCAGCGCGGACACCGGCACCTCGTAGGCGTGCTCGCCGAGCACCGCCTTCAGCGCGCGCGTCTCCGCGACGTCGCCGATGTCGGTTGCGGTCGCGTGCGCGGACACGTAGTCGACCTCCTCCGGCGCCACGCCGCTGTCCGCCAGCGCCGTGAGCATCGCGCGTGCCGCGCCCTCGCCCGCGTCGGACGGCGCGACCAGGTAGGCGGCGTCGGCGCTCACCCCGTAGCCGAGCACCTCGGCGATCGGTGTCGCCCCGCGCGCGAGCGCGTGACCGAGGGACTCGAGCAGCAGCATCCCCGCGCCCTCCGCAGGCGCGAAGCCGTCGCGCCGCCGGTCGAACGGGCGGGACGCGCGCTCCGGCTCCTCGTTCCAGGAGGTCGTGAGCGCACGCATGCTCGAGAAGCCCGCGAGCCCGAGCTCGCAGATCCCCGCCTCCGTGCCGCCGGCGAGCATCAGGTCTGCCGCGCCGCGACGGATCACCTCGACGGCGTCGCCGATCGCCTGCGTGCCCGCGGCGCACGCCGTCGTCACGGTGTTCGTGTAGCCGAGCAGCCCGAAGTGGATCGTCGTGTTCGCGGCCGCCATGTTCGGCAGCATCTTCGCCATGTAGAACGGATCGACCCGCATCCCGCCCCGGCCGATCATCGTGCGCGCGGCCTCGTCGGTCTCGGGGAATCCGCCGCCTCCGTTGCCGAGCACAATCCCGAAGCGCGTCCGATCCACCCGCTCGACGTCGAGCCCCGCCTGCGCGATCGCCTGACTCGAAGCCGCCACCGCGAACTGCGAGAAGCGGGCCATGCGGCGCGCTACCTTGCGGTCGAGGTACTGCGTGGCGTCGAAACCGCGCACCTCCCCGCCCACCTGACACGGATAGCCGTCAGGGTCGACGAGCGTGAGCCGCGCGATGCCGGAGCGGCCGGCGATCGCGGCCGACCAGAACTCGTCGACGGTGTTCCCGAGCGGCGTGACCGCGCCCATCCCGGTGACCACGACGCGCCGCCGGACGTCCGTGTTCATCGGCCCCCCCCCTGTGCGCCGCGCGCGCCTCAGACCGGGCCACAGCCCGAGCCCCCCGGAACCCACGCCGATGCGTGACGCTGGTTGCCGCCGAGTGCCGATTCATCGTAACGCGGCGCATCACCGCCATCGCGGGCCTAGCGGACCCCGAACGCGCGGTCGCCGGCGATCCCGAGCAGCTCCTCGCGCGCCTCGGCGACGGTGTAGAGGCTCCCGGTGACGAGCACGGCCCCCCGCTCGCCGGCCAGGGCCGCCGCGCGCTCGAGCGCCTCGCGCACGCCGGGTACGCGCTGCACGAGCGCACCGCGCTCGCCCACCGCGCGCGCCACCTCGGCCGGGTCCGCCGCGCGCGGCGACGCTGGCGGCGCGACGATCACCTCGTCCTCCTCGCCGACGAGCGCCCCCACGACCCCCGCGACGTCCTTCCCACCGAGCAGCCCGAGCACGATCACGCGACGCCGCGGCACCGGCAGCGCGTCCAGCGCCTGACGGAGACGCTTCGCGGCGAGCGGGGTGTGCGCCCCGTCGAGGATCGTGAGCGGCCGCTGACGCACCACCTCGAGCCGCCCGGGGCTGCGGGCCGTCGCGAGTCCCTCTCGGACCGCGGCCTCGGCGAGCTCCTCGTCCCGCGCGGCCAGCGCCAGCTCGGCGGCGAGCACTGCGGCGGCGGCGTTCTCCGCCTGGTGCGGCCCGATCAGCGCGAGCTTGAGCCGCCGGTAGGTGCGCAGCGGCGTGCGCAGCGAGAGATCCTGCCCGTCGAGGCGCTGCCCCTCGGGGCGCAGCGCGCAGCACTCGGTGACCTCGTGCAGCCGCGCGCCCACCTCGGCCGCGCGCGCGCGCACCACGTCGAGCGCCGACGCGCGCAGCGGCGCCACCACCACCTCGCACGACGCGGTGATGATCCTGGCCTTCTCCGCCGCGATCTTCGCGATCGTGTCCCCGAGGATCTCGGTGTGCTCGAGGTCGACCGGCAGGATCACCGCGACCGCCTTCTCCCGCACCGCGTTCGTCGTGTCGAGCCGTCCGCCGAGCCCGACTTCGAGCACCTGCCAGTCGCAGCCGGCGCGCGCGCCCGCCACCCAGCCCATCACCGTGACCGCCTCGAACAGCGACCATCCGCCCGCCTGCGCGTCCGACAGCACGAGGTCCGCCACCGCGGCGAACTCGGCGTAGCCGATCGGCGCGCCGTTCACCGCGATGCGCTCGCGCTTCTGGTGGAGGTCGGGCGAGGTGAGCAGCAGCGTGTGCGCGCCGTGCGCCCGCAGGATCGAGTCGACCATCGCCGCGGTCGAGCCCTTGCCCTTCGAGCCCGCGAGGTGGACGGTCGGGCGCGCGTCGGGCGCGTCGTGCGCGTCGAGCCAGGCGCGGATGTGATCGAGGCCCCAGCGGCGCGCCTCGGAGGGGTTGCCCGTGCGCTCGTAGCCGCCGAGCGACATCAGCCGTCGGGCGGAGGCGACGTAGGTGGCGAGGTCGGCATCGGTGGGCGCCGTCGTCACGCGGCGCAGTCTACGGCGGGGGCAGCGGCCGGGTGCCGCGGTTTGCTAGCCTGCGCCGCATGAACCCCGCGCACGCGTCCCCCGACCCGCGCTGGGCCCCGGCCTCCGGGGCGGAGCACCTGCTCGCCGGGCTGGACGGCGCGGAGGTCGGGCGCGGCGTGCGCCTCGCGGCGGAGGTCGGCCCGCCGAACTCGGTCGGCGCGCGCTACTTCCGCGCCTTCCTCGAGGTCGACGCGCTGGGGCGGACGCGGGAGCCCGTGCTGCGCGGGCTCGCGAACCAGGGGCCCTACCCGGGCTTCAACTGGGTCGAGGTGACGGCGTTCGACGCGAGCCCCTACCTGGAGGACGGGCGCCAGCTCGAGATCCCGGAGGCGGTCGACCTGCAGATCGTGCGCGCGCTCGCCGCGCCGGTGCCGCCCGGCGGGCACCTCATGCTCGAGTACGACTCGCACGGGCGGCGGCTCACCGCGCAGGCGCTCGCCGCGCGCGTCCCGCCAGTGGCGACGCCGCTCGGTGCGATGATGTTCGCGGCCGGCTGCGGGGTCGCGTTCCGCGACTGGTACATCTCCGAGGGCGGCCGCGAGGGTCCCCGCAAGCTCCAGGGCTTCCGCGCGATCGACGCGTCGCACGAGCGGGCGCGGGCGGGGCCGATGCTCGCGGACCTCCAGGCGTTCATGGCGCGCTCGAAGGAGCTCGACTGGCACGTGCAGGCGCGCACGCGCCCGCTGGCCGAGGCGACGATCGCCGCGCTGCGCGCGCGGCTCGAGCTGCCCGAGGGCCCGCCGACGCCCCCGGGGAACGGCGCCGAGCTCTCGTCGACGCGGGCGCGGCGCGCGCGCCGCGGGGGTGCCGAAGTTTGACCGCGCTCAGCACCCGCGAATAGCATGCCGGCGGACCGACGCGCCCCGCGTACATCTGGGGCGCAGCGCGCGCGCGAGCGCCCCGGCCGGCCGGACATCGCGGCCGGCCACCTGAGCCCGGACCAACGACGGCGGTGCGACCCATCAGTGCGAGCGCGCGACGTCATCTCGCCGCGCCCGCTGGACGCGATAGGTGGAGGGGGCCATGCCTCGAACGTTGAGCGTGATCAAGGCGGACATCGGGGGCTACGTCGGCCACTCCGCGATGCACCCCGAGGTGCTCGCGCTCGGTCGTGAGCAGGTCGAGCGCGCCGTGCGCGACGGGCTGCTGATCGACGGCCAGGCCCACGCCTGCGGCGACGACCTCTTCCTGATCATGTCCCACGACCAGGGCCAGGACAGCGAGCGCGTGCACCACTTCGCGTGGGACCTCTTCATCGCGGGCACCGAGGTCGCGAAGAAGCTCCACCTCTACGGCGCCGGGCAGGACCTGCTCGTCGACGCCTTCTCCGGGAACATCCGCGGCGCCGGACCGGGCTCGGCGGAGGTCGAGTACGAGGAGCGCCCCTCGGAGCCCGTGATCGTCTTTATGGGCGACAAGACCTCCGCCGGCGCGTTCAACCTCCCCTTCTACAAGATGTTCGCCGACCCCTTTAACACCGCCGGGCTCGTGATCGCCGAGTCGCTGCACGGCGGCTTCGCGTTCGAGGTCCACGACGTCAAGGAGCACAAGAAGATCGTCCTCAACTGCCCGGAGGAGATCTACGACCTGCTCGTCTTCATCGGCTCGCCCGCGCGCTACGCGGTGAAGCGCGTCGTCAACCGCAGCACCGGCGAGATCGCTGCGGTCTCGTCGACCGACAAGCTCTCGCTGATCGCGGGACGCTACGTGGGCAAGGACGACCCGGCCGCGGTCGTCCGCTGCCAGGGGACGTTCCCCGCCGTCGGCGAGGTGCTCGAGCCGTTCACGACGGCCTGGATCGTGGAGGGCTTCATGCGCGGCTCGCACTACGGGCCGTGGATGCCCACCCCGGTCGCGCAGGCACACCCCTCGCGCTTCGACGGCCCACCGCGGATCGCGGCGCTCGGCTTCCAGCTCGCCGACGGCAAGCTCGTCGGCCCGCGCGACATGTTCGACGACCCGTCGTTCGACAACGCGCGCGCCGAGGCCAACCGCGTCGCCGATCACCTGCGCAAGCACGGTCCGTTCGAGCCGCACCGCCTGCCGCTGGACGAGATGGAGTACACGACGATGCCGGCCGTCGCGGCGAAGATGAAGGCACGCTGGTCGGAGATGTAGCGGAGGCACCCGTGCCCGCGCGACGGCGCGCCACACCGCACGCGGAGGGCGCGCCGGGGCTGGCGGGCCGCGCGCTGATCGCGTCGATCCGCGCCGGGCTGCGGGCCGCGGCGGATCCCGAGCGCGCGCCCGGGATGCGCGCGTACATGAAGTCGGCGATGCCGTACCACGGCGTGCCGATGCCCGAGCAGCGGCGGATCACGCGCGCGGCGATCGCCGAGCACCCCCTCGGCTCGTCGGAGGAGTGGCGCGCGACAATGCGCGAGCTCTGGCGCTCCGCGACGCACCGCGAGGAGCGCTATGCCGCGCTCGAGCTCGCCGGGCATCGCCGCTACCGCGCGTTCGAGGACCTCGACGCGCTCCCCATCTACGAGGAGTGGATCGAGACGGGTGCGTGGTGGGACCTGGGGGACTGGATCGCGGCCGACCGCATCGGCTCGCTGCTGCGGCGCCATCCGCGCACGATCGCGCCGCTGATGCGCCGCTGGGCGCGCGACGCGAACATGTGGAAGCGACGCACGGCGATCCTCAGCCAGCTGCGCTTCCGGGGAGAGACCGACCTCGCGCTGCTCTACGACTGCATCGAGCCGAACGTCGGCGATCGCGAGTTCTTCATCCGCAAGGCGATCGGGTGGGCGCTGCGCGAGGTGGCGTGGGCGGACCCGGACGAGGTCGTCCGCTATGTGCACGAGAACGTGGAGCGGCTGAGCGGTCTGAGCAAGCGGGAGGCGCTGAACAACGTGCTGAGGTCGGGGCGGATCGCGGCGGTGCCGTAGCGCGGCGGAGGGAGGCTCGTGCAGCCGGCGGGCGGAGCGCGAGCGGCGGAGGTGTGCGTGTCCGAGGGGCGGCGCAGGCTCGTGCTGGCGACGGGGAACCGCGGGAAGCTCCGCGAGATGCGGGCGCTGCTCGCGGACGCGGGCTGGGAGCTCGTCGGCGCCCGGGAGCTCGGGGTGCCCCCGCCGACGGTGCTCGAGACGGGCCGCTCGTACGCGGAGAACGCCGTCGCGAAGGCGGTAGCGTACGCACGCGTGAGCGGGCTCCCCGCCCTCGCAGACGACTCCGGGCTCGAGGTGGACGCGCTCGGGGGCGCGCCGGGCCCGCTCTCCGCGCGGTTCGGGGGGCCCGGCCTCGACGATCGCGGGCGGCTCGAGCGGCTGCTCGCCGCGCTCGACGGCGTGCCGCCGGGGCGGCGGGGGGCGCGGTTTCGCTGCGTC